>JAZFSL010000263.1:0-5580 GCA_036446135.1 Rhodospirillales bacterium
TTTTTACTTCGGGGAATAGCACCGGTTCCTTGCCTTCCGCCTTGGTCATGCGCTCCACGGTGTTGGTGCAGGCGTAAAAGGACAAGTTTTCCAAGGCTGCGTCCATTTTCTGCAGCCGTTCTTTCACCGGCGACGTGTCTTCGCGCAGGATATGCAGGCCCAGACCGTGGGTGACGACGCGAATTTCGACGTCCTTGCCCTTTTCCGCATAATACTCGGTGATGTTTTCGCAGTTGTTGAGCACGAAGGTATAACCCGCATCGTCCCTGAAATTGACGTGCACGACGATCTGTCGCTTTTCGTCGTCGCGGACAGGATTTTCAGTAGCGAGCATAAATGAAAACTATAAACTCATCCGCACCGGCGCAAGACTTCAACGTCACATCCCCCGCCAAAGACCACGGGCATCGACAATTTTTTTATCCTTCAAGCGTTCCGGCGCGATATCCTTGAAAACCTTGTGATCGACCAGCAGCACGATGACGTCGGCCCGCGCCAGGGCATCTTCCAACCCGGCCAATGCCAGGCCATCCAGGGCGCCCAGTTCTTCGGGCAGGGTGTCCACGTACGGCTCGACGGCGAGGATTTCCTCGACACCGGCCGTGCTCAACGCCTTGACCACGCTGACCGCCGGGCTTTCGCGCAAATCGTCGATGTCAGATTTGTAGGATAGGCCTAAGCAGGCAATGACCGGGTTTTTGATGTTTTTGGCGATGCCGATGATCTGATCGACCAGGTGAAACGGTTTGGCGTCGTTGACCCTGCGGGCAGCCCGGATCAGGTCCGTATCCTCGGGCGCAGAATCTACAATGAACCAGGGGTCGACGGCGATGCAATGGCCGCCGACGCCGGGGCCGGGTTGCAAAATATTGACACGGGGATGGCGGTTGGCCAGTTCCACCGCTTCCCAAATATCGATATCAAGCTTATCGGCTATCACCGAAAGTTCGTTGGCGAAGGCGATGTTGACGTCGCGATAGGCGTTTTCCGACAACTTCACCAATTCCGCCGTCGCCGCCGTGGTCAACAGACATTCGCCGTTTACGGCCAAGGCATAAAGCGCTTTCGCCTGCTCCGCACATTCGACGCTGAGGCCGCCGATGACGCGATCGTTTTCGATCAATTCCCGGACCACGTTGCCGGGCAACACGCGTTCCGGGCTGTGGGCAACGCGGACATCCGCCAATCCAGCATTGTCGTGGGGAAACGTAAGGTCCGGGCGCAGTTCGGATAACCAGGCCGATACGGCGGCGGTGGTGCCGACGGGCACGGTCGATTCGACGATCACCAGATCGCCTTTTTTCAGAACCTTGGCCAAACTTTCGGCCGCCGCCATCAGAAATTTCAGGTCCGGCTTGTGGTTGTCGGTAAAGGGCGTCGGCACGGCGATGATGTGCGCGTCGGCTTGTTCCGGCTCGCTGGCGGCGCGAAGCGCGCCATTGCTGACGGCGCCCTGGACGATGGCATGCAGGTCCGGTTCGACAAAGTGAACTTCGCCCCGGTTGATGCCGTCAACGATGTCTTCCCTTATATCGACGCCGAGCACGTTGAGACCCTTGCCGGCGAAAATTGCCGCCGTCGGCAGACCGACGTAGCCTAAACCGGTAACGGTGAGGCTTTTAATGCTCACGGCGACAATTCCTTGACGATGCGTTTTGCGGCCTTGCCGTCGCCGTAGGGGTTATGGGCGCGGCTCATGGCCTCATAGGCGTCCTTGTCGTCGAGCAGGCGGGCGCACTCGGAAACGATAACGTCTTTTACTGTACCGACCAGTTTCACCGTCCCCGCCTGGACGGCTTCCGGGCGTTCGGTGACATCGCGCATGACCAACACGGGTTTTCCCAGCGATGGCGCTTCTTCCTGAATGCCGCCGGAATCGGTAATCACCATGTCGGCCCGGCCCATCAGGTAAACAAAGGGCAAATAGTCCAATGGTTGCATCAGGTGAATATTGTCCTTGCCGCCCAACAGCCTTTGTACCGGTTCCTGGACATTGGGGTTGAGGTGTACGGGATAGACGATATCGGCGTCGCTGCGTTGGGCGATGTCGGCCAATGCGCTGCAAATGTTTTCGAACCCTTGGCCGAAATTCTCCCGCCGGTGGCCGGTGACCAGAATCAGGCGCTTCTTGGGGTCGAGGTCGGCGAACGCCGCTTCCTGTTTTTGGCGCAGCCCGTCGTCGGCTTTCAGTTTATCGGTAACGCCCAAAAGCGCGTCGATGACCGTGTTGCCGGTGACGATGATGGTCTCCGGCGCGATGCCTTCGGCCAGCAGATTTTCTTTGGCGCCTTCAGTCGGGGCGAAATGAAGATCGGCAATACTATCCGTCAGCTTGCGATTGATTTCTTCCGGAAACGGTGCGTAGCGGTCGCCGGTGCGCAGCCCCGCTTCGACATGGGCGACGGGAATTTTCCGGTAATACGCCGCCAGCGATGCGGCCAGGGTCGTCGTCGTATCGCCGTGAACGAGCACCCGGTCGGGGGAAAAATTGTCGAACACGCCGGCCATGGCGTTGAGCACGGTGGTCGTGATATGGGCCAGATCCTGGGCATCTTGCATAATATCCAGATCATACTCTGTCTTGATGGAAAACAGCTCGAGCACCCCGTCCAACATGGCGCGGTGCTGGGCGGTGACGCAGACCCCGGCGTCAATGCCGGGGGCCTCGTCCAGGGCCTTGACGACGGGGGCCATCTTGATGGCCTCGGGCCGGGTTCCGAAAACGCTGAGCACTCGCATGGGGACACAAACATTCTGGTTATTATCGTAGCTGTCTGGATATAGCCCTTAAGGCCATTTCGCAAGTTCGGCTTTGCCGGGGGCAGTGAGGAAGCCTATGGTTAGCGGCTTCCATTTTCAGGGATACAGGCTTAATGAAATACCCCGGTCTGATGATAATCGCCTTGGCAACAGCCTTTACCATGCCAGGGCTTGCTGTTTCGCCTGCTGTCGCCGATATTGAGTCGCACCGGGCGCTTTATTCCCTGTCGCTGGGTAAGACGTCGTCGGGTAATTTTTCCGATGTCCAGGGCGCGGTCAAAACGCAGATAGAAAAGATCTGCGACGCCTGGATCACGACGGAACAGATCAAGATGCAGGTAAAAATCCAGACCGGCGCCACCATCAGCCATAATTTAACATACACCGGCTGGGAATCCGCCGACGGCAAGCAATACCGCTTTGCCGCCAGCTCGGTACAGGATGGCGAGGAAACCCGTTTTAGGGGTCGGGCCTCTTCGCAACAGGATGAACCGGGGCTGGCGGTATTTAGCGAGCCGAAAAAATTCGACATAGCTCTGCCGCCGGGAACGCAATTCTATTTCGGGCTGACGGCGTGGCTGATCGAACAGGCCGAGGCCGGCGCCAAGCGGGCCGAAACGGTGACCTTCGACGGCACCGACGAAGAAGGCCCGCAGCGTGTTGTCGCCATTATTCTGCCGCTGAAGAATAAATCGAGCAGCATGTGGGGAAAATTCGGGGCGCTGTTAGACCGTCCCGGCTGGACCGTGCGCCTGGCATTTTACGCCATCGACAGCAAAGACGCCGTCCCCGATTACGAGGTCGAAGCCGTGATCCTGGATAACGGCGTCACGCCCAGAATGGAATTGGTGTTCTCCGAATTCACCGCCATCCAGAAACTGGAAAAGATCAAGGCCCTGAAGGGGCCGGAGTGTTAGGGCGGCGGAGAGAAAATCTCTCAGCTTCCTCTGGCCTTGGCGACGAGTTGCTTCAAGGTCCCTATATCGACAGCGCCGCGGATGATTTCGTCACCGATAATAAAAGCCGGCGTGCCGTTGATGTTCAGCGCCTGGGCGATGGCGTAATTTTTCTCGATCTGGGCCTCGATGCGAGGGTCGCTCATGGCTTTCTTGAGGGCCTTGACGTCATAGCCGACTTTGGCGGCGATCCGCATTACCCGGCTTTCCGGCACTCCGCCCTTGGCAGTCATCATCGCCTGGTGGAAGGCCTGGTATTTTCCCTTGTCCGTGTTCCAGGCCGCCAGCGCCGCCTTTGACGCGGTGATGGAATCGGGGCCTAGAATCGGGAATTCCTTGAACACGTAGCGGACGTATTTGTCGTCATTCAGGACTTTCATGACGTCGGGGAACACCTTTTTGCAATAGCCGCAACGGTAATCGAAAAACTCGACGATGGTCACGTCTCCCTTGAGATTGGCGCCAACGGGAGACGCCGGATCGTTCAACAGGTCGGGGCGGAACTTGACCAGGCTGGCCTTGGCCTTTTTCTCGGCGGCCTGTTTTTCGCGCGCCTGCATGGTCTGGATCGATTGAATTACCACTTCCGGGTTTTTCAGGATGTAGTCGCGGACAATGTCTTCGATGGCCTTGCGCTCGCCCGGCGACATTGTGGAAGACATCGTGGGCGACATATGGGGTGATTGGGATTTCTCTGCGGCCCCGGCATCGCCCATAAACGCCAAGGCGGCGAAAGCGGTGACGGCGAACAAGCGCTTCAACAGGCGGGTCATTTTCATGGGGAGGGTCTCTGCTTTTGTTTATTAATGGGCCCAGTGGTGTTTCGGGGGCATACTGCTTTTTTTATGGTCATCTGTACAGGGTTAAGGGGCAGGGCTGGCGTTAACGTGATAGCCAAAGGTCGGCGATGTGGCCGGGGCTGGGGGGGGGGCCGGCGGCGGCCGCGATACCGATGAACACGATGCGGACGTCTTCGGTTTTGTCATCGGGCCAAGCGCGGCGGTAGATGTCGGACAAATCGACCGTTTCGAGCCACCAGGTGCGCGTGTTTTCACTACCGCCTCGGGCGATATAGCGGGCCGGGGCCTGTATTTTACCTTTGCTGGGTGGCGTGGTGATGGCGCCTCGTTGTAAGGCGGACAATCCCCACAAAAGAACCACCGCCCGGTCGTGGGGCGGCAGCAGCTTTCCGGATTTGCCTTTTGGCGCTGTCTGCCAGCCGGGGTTTTTCGCCACCCCGCCGTGAAAACCGACGACGATCTTGACCGGGTGATCACCTACTTCCTGGGGTGTCATATTCCACGACCAACTGAGATAGGGCGTCGCCAGCATCGAAGCTCGGGTCGGCTTGACGGAGGCAAAGCTGGTCGGGCCGTTGATGATGCGAAGCGCCGGGATGGCGCTCAGTTCCACCACCGCCAGCTGGCCATCGGCGGGCTTGCCCTCGGTGACCCAGTCGCCGGGCAGAGGGCCGGGATTGGAATCCGGCAACGGGCCTAGAATATCCATCCGGCCCGAAGGCGTGACGTCGGCGCCGGGACGGGGCTTGGCACAGGCGCCGAGCAGGTTTGCACAAAGCGCCATGGCTACAAATGAAGTAAAAAGCTTGATCAGCACGGGTTTGCGAAAGCCCGGCTCAGGGTTTTTTCGTCGGCAGGGCCAAAAGAATGTCCTGGGCCTGGATCCATTCCCGCGACCCCCTGGGGAACAGGCGTTCGGCCAACCCGGCGTGGTAGCGGGCTTCCGATGCCTTGTGATTAAGCAAGGCGGCTTCGGCCATGGCCAGTGAGCTGTGGCCCTTGTCTCCCTTGCGACCATAGGCGATGGCCAGTTGTCGCCAGTTAAAAGAAGAGTCCCCTTCGAG
>JAZFSL010000264.1:0-6794 GCA_036446135.1 Rhodospirillales bacterium
GTAATACGGGATGAATACGCCGTGCGGTTGCAACAGGTGATGGACCTGTGAGCGGGCAGCGGCGTACAGCACCTGAAAGCGGAAAATCTTAATGCCGCAGGTGGTCGATCCGGCGCAGCCGCCGATGAACATGATGAAGAAGAAGATCGGCAGCGCGAAGCTGCCCCACTGGCTGTAGTCCGACGTCGCATAGCCGGTGCCGGAAATGATCGAAACGATGTTGAACGACGCCAGACGGAGCGCCAATACCGGGTCATAGCCATTTTCCAGCCACAACCAGGCGGACATGGCGACGACCAGTGTGGCGATCAGGGAAATAAACCATTGCACCTGGCTGTCGGAAAAGACGGCATTGAATTCACCTTGCAGGGTTTTCAGGTACAACAGAAACGGCAACGAGCCGACGATCATGCCGGCGGTGGCGATGAGGTCGATCCAGGCATTGTCGAAGTGGCCCATGGATCCGTCGGAGGTGGAAAAGCCGCCGGTGGCAATGGTCGTCATGGCGTGGGCGATGGCATCGAACCCGCTCATTCCGGCGAACCAGTAAGCGCCGGCGCAAAGCCCGCTCAAGATCAGGTACAGGACGGCGATGGCACTGGCGACTTGCGCCGCCCGAGGCAGCGCCTTTTCCGACTGATCGGAGCTTTCCATGCGGAAAAGCTGCATGCCGCCGACGCGCAGGATAGGCAGCACCGCGATCGCCATAACGATGATGCCGATACCGCCGAGCCATTGCAGCAAGGCGCGCCACAGCAAAATACCCGCCGGCGCCTCATCGAGCCCGGTGATGACCGTAGACCCGGTCGTCGTAATGCCGGACATGGCTTCAAAAAAAGCGTCGGTGAAGCTGAGTTTCAGTTCAGAATAGAAAAACGGCAGAGAGGCGAAGAAGGTCAGCATCAACCAGCTCAGGCCCGTCATGACAAAAGCCTGGCGGATGGAAAGGTTCATGGCGCCGCTGCGGCTGGTCAGCGCCATGGCGACGCCGACAAACAGCGTCACCCCGGCGCACAGTCCGAACACCTCCCAGTCGGCATTGCCGGCGAAGGCGTCAACCACGGCAGGAATCAACATCACCAACGCCAATGTCGCCAGCAGGATGCCGCAAACCAGAAAGATGGGCCGGAAATCCATAACCTAATGATGCTCCCGCGGTCCGGTGTCAAAAGGATGTAATGAGTGGTGAGGTCCCCCGCTAAAGCCAATGAAGCCCGTTCGAAGGGGTGGGGTCAAGAGGCGGCGATAGGAATATGCCCGATCAGGCGAAGGGGGTGGTGTCCATTCTTGGCGCGCCGACCATGGCCAGAAATTCGCGCCTAGTCGATGGATCGTCGCGAAAGGCGCCTAACATGCGGCTGGTGACCATGGCGACGCCCGGTTTGTGGACGCCGCGCGTGGTCATGCATTGGTGTGCCGCCTCGACGACGACGGCAACGCCCTTGGGCTCCAGCACGTCGTTTAAGGTGTTGGCGATCTGCGCCGTCATCTTTTCCTGAATGGTCAGGCGCTTGGCGAAAATCTCGACCAAACGGGCTAACTTGCTGATGCCGACGACGCGCCGGTGCGGCAGATAGGCAATGTGCGCCTTGCCGATGATTGGCGCCATGTGGTGTTCGCAATGCGATTCAAAACGGATGCCGCGCAGCAAGACGATCTCGTCATAGCCGTCGGTTTCCTCGAACGTGCGCATGAGGATGGTTTTCGGGTCGGCCGTATAACCACCGTAGAATTCTTCATAAGACCGCACTACGCGCGCCGGCGTGTCGAGCAAGCCTTCCCGGCTGGGATCGTCACCGGCCCACTTTATCAGCGTGCGCACGGCTTCTTCCGCCGCCTCGCGGGACGGTTTGTCGTCAACGGGCGTGACCGGGCCGCAGAAGTCGTCGGCTTCGGTTATAGCGGGGCTTTCTCCGTCTACGACCTTGAGGTTTTTTTTCGCAGCTACGGTTTTTTCCATGAAATCATCCAAAGTCTAGTGGACCTGGCCTCCTTGATGGGGGCTGTCGAGGGAGAACGCCGGGATATTGACGTCGAAATGCTCACCCTTGGGGGTTTTCATGTGGTAGGTGCCGACCATGATGCCTGACGGTGTCGATAAGGGCGTGCCGGACGTATATTCGAACGACCCGCCGGGCTGCAGCACCGGTTGTTCGCCGACGACGCCATCACCCAGGACTTCCTGCACATGGCCCAGGGAATCGGTGATGCGCCAGTGGCGGGTCATCAATTGCACGGTTTTCTCGCCGTGGTTTTCGATGCGCACATGGTAGGCCCAGACAAAATGGGCGTCATCGGGTTCCGACTGGTCGTCGAGATAGAAGGCCTCAACGCTGACCGTAATGGCCTCGGTCGTTGCGGCGTAACTGTTGGGGGTTTGCATCCCATCCCTCTTGGTTTGGTTTGTTAAAAAACCAGTGATTATTGGAGCGGTTAAAAATCAGCCCCTAATAGATAGGGCGTTTTGAGGATATTTCCACTGTCGGGCCGGATTGCCAAGGAAATAAGAAAAAATGGCATAAAACCAGGGGAAATTTGGCTATTCGGCGGCGGCGTTGCGGCGCCTCGGCCAATGAACCGCTTGCCCGTTCAGGGACTGTCCCCGGCGTTTTTGTTCGGCATCGGGCAGCACCGCCATATTCGGCCAAAGCCCACTTTCCAGTGTCTTGGCATAGGGCAGGTGTGGTTGGCTGGCGCGCAGGGCGGCGGCGGCGGCCTGATGATCGTACTCAAGGGCCTGGATACGGATGTCGATGCCGTCGCTTGCCGGGCTGAGCAGGGAAAACCAGCCCCTGGGCGTGCCGTCGTTGGCGGGCATGCCGATGGCGCCGGCATTATGCCAAAGCATGGCGCCCAGAAATTGCGTGAACGGCAACCCAGAATGGCCGCCAATGACGGCGTCGATGGGCCCAACCTGTTCCAGGCGGTCGAAATTGCGCATCTTGTCGCCGGCAGCGCTCGAGGCAAAAACGTATTCGGAAATGTTGTCTGCGCCGCCGTGAATGACGGCGAAGCGCCGGCCTGACAGGGTAAAGCGGATTTGCCGGGGCAAGTCCTGCATCCAAGATAACGCCTCTTCGCTTAAGTTCGCCGCCGCAGCGGCAAACCAGGCTTGTGACCATTGGGCGCAATCGCTGCCGTCTTCGAAGCCGCAGTTGCAGTCGGCGCCATTAAAGCCAAGCTGTTCCTCGCAATTGCCCATGACGACATGAATGCCGGCGTCACGAATTGTCGCCGTGGTGGCGGATGGGTCGCCGCAATAGGCGACGACGTCGCCGGTGCAGATGATGCGTTCAGGCGGGATGTCCCGGCGCGCCGCTTCGGCCAGAATTGCTTGCGTTGCCTGTAGGTTGGAATACGGCCCGCCGAAACACAGCACCGGCCCGTCGATCTCGCCCAAATCGAGGATATGGGTTCCCGCGTCGGTCATTGCGGCGCGCACGACGCGCCGCCCAAAACACAGAACTTGGCGCAATGAGGGTGGTTGAGCTGTACCGGTTTGGAGGCTTGCGCCAGTCCCCGGCCTAACTCGAAACCGGGATCGTAGGGCAGTAAGGTGCAGGGCACCACCGACGGCGCGTCTGCGCCCTTGCGTTTGACGATCATCCGCGACGTGGCACACATCATGGTTTCCGGCGCGACGCCTAAGATATCCCAGCAGTTGATGGTGATTTCGGGAACGTCGGCGGCGCCGTCCATTTCCGGGAACAACACCAGGGCGGCCGGATCGGTGGCATCGACGGGGATGGCCTCGGCCTTGAACAGGCGGGCATAGCCGCGCCTTGCCGCATCATCTTGCTCGTTCCAGCACGTGCGCCCGGCTACGGTTACGCGAAAACCCCGTTCGGCGAGCCAGCGCAGCCCTTCGATCACCGGCGTCCACGACCCCTCGCCTCTGATGGCTTCGTGCTTGGCGGGGGTAAAATGGTCGATGGAAACGCGCAGCGTCAGCTTGCGCCCAAAGCGGCGGTAAATGTCTTCCAACTGGGCGCGTTTTTGCGCCATCGGTTTCATGGCATTGGTCAGGACCAGAACCTTGTATCCCCGTGACAGGGCTGCATCGATCATGCCCGGCAATTCCCGGTTCATGAACGGCTCGCCGCCGGTAAAGGCGATTTCTTCTACGGGCAGGTTTTGTGCCTCGATTTCGTCGAGATATCCTTCAACGTCCGACAGGCTGAGATAAGCCAGCCGGTCGTTGGCCGGGCTGGAGTCCATATAACAATTCTGGCATGTGATGTTGCACAGGCTGCCGGTGTTGAACCACAGGGTGCGCAAATGCGTCAGCGCGACGACGGCGCGCCGTTCGCCTTCGGCGGTGACAAGGGGATCCTTGAATTTTCGAGGATCCAGCAGACTCTGGTTGGTGATGTTGCTTTCGGGCATGGTTGTCGGCCGGTTATTGAACTTGTTCTGATGCAAAAGGTTTAACGCCACGACCAGGACAATCCAACCAAAAACCCCCTGTTGGGTCTTCACTTCATTGTTAGGGGCCTGTGAAAGGCTCTGCTTGCGGGGTTTCGGCGCGGACCGCTATGATGCGCCCCTGGTTTCGCGGGTGTAGTTCAAAGGTAGAACGAAAGCTTCCCAAGCTTTAGATGGGGGTTCGATTCCCCTCACCCGCTCCAGCATATCTGTAAACCGGGAACGCGCAATCTCCTGGTCGACCGGCTATGAACTTTTCGTCAAAAGTGTTCGAGAGACGGGGCCTTAAACGGGCCTGTCACCGATACCGGTGGTGCGTTCCATGTAACGCGGCTGGTCTGCGTAATCGGCGACGGCGTAATGCATCAAGGACCGGTTGTCCCACATCACCACGTCGCCCTGGCGGTAGCGGTGGCGGTAGATGAATTCGGGCCGGGTGGCGTGGGCAAACAGCAAATCCAGCAAGGCCCGGCTTTCATTGGCATGAAAGCCTTCAAGATGGGTGGTCATGCCGGGATTGATGAAGAGAGACTTTTTGCCGGTGTCCGGGTGGGTTCTAACCACCGGATGGACGGCCCGGTTGGCGCCATGGAGATCGTCATCGATGACATTGTGTTCGGCGAACTGGGTCGCCGCCGTTTGGGCAAAATCATGATGGGCGCGCAAGGGCTGGATGATCTCTTTCATCGTATCGGACAGCGCCTCATAGGCCGCCGCCATATTGCAGAACATCGTATCACCGCCGGTTTCGGGAATCTCAATGGCGTGCAGAATGGATGCAGCGGGCGGCGTCTGGCGGAAGGAGACGTCCGAATGCCAGTACGTACCGGCCCCGTCCCGGCCTTTCGGCTTGCCGTTTTCCATCTGGTTGGAAACTCGGTAAATTTCCGGATGATCCGGGTGCAGGTATTTGCTGACTGATTCCTGCAGCGGCGGCTGACCCTCGGCGCCGAACAACGGGCCGAAACTTTCACTGAACCGGATGTGTTGTTCCGTGGTCAGGGATTGTTCCGGAAATACCAGCAAGCCACCGGCATCAAGCCAGGTCTGGCGAATTTCGCCAATAAGGTTTTCGCCCAGCGGCTGGGATAGATCGAGGCCGGTAACTTCGGCCGCCAACAGCGGTGATAATGGATTGACCGTAAAGCCCATAGATTGTTTCCTGTAACCGTTTCCTGTTGTTGCGGCGGACTTGAACATCGCCGGGGAATTTCTCAGCCAAAGGATAAACCATGTTTGATTTGACCTCCACGCAAATACAACTTCGCGAAGCGGCGCGTAAACTGGCGCAAAAAGAAATTCTGCCGCGTGCCGCCGACGTTGACCGCAGCGAGGAATACCCCTGGGACAACGTCCAGGCGCTGAGCGACGCCGGCTTCATGGGCATGACCATCCCCGAGCAATACGGCGGGCCGGGGTTGGGGTATTTGGATACGGTGCTGGTGGTCGAGGAAATGGCCAAGGTCTGCGGTGTTACCGGGCGCATCGCTGTGGAGGGCAACATGGGCGCCATCGGCGCAATCATGAGTTATGGATCCGAAGAGCAGAAAAAGCTGGCCGCCCCCCTGGTCCTGGGCGGCGACAAGCCGGCCATCTGTATTACCGAACCCGGAGCCGGCAGTGCGGCCAATGAAATGACCACGCGGGCCGACAAAAAAGGTAATGGCTATGTCCTTAACGGCACCAAGCACTGGATTACCGGCGGCGGGATATCAAAATTACACCTGATTTTTGCCCGCGTTTTTGACGACGGCGAAGAACAGGGCATCGCCGGGTTTATTTGCGTCCGCGACCCGGATAAGGGTTTGGACCCCAAGGGCCTGACCATCGGGCGGCGCGAACCGGCCATGGGGTTGCGCGGCATTCCGGAAACCGAAGTCATTTTAGAAGACCTGGAAATCCCTGCCGACATGGTTCTGGTGCCGCCGTCGGGAATGGCGCGCGGCTTCGCCGGGCTGATGAATGCCTATAACGCCCAACGCGTCGGCGCCGCCACCGTCGCCCTCGGCATCGCCCAAGGGGCCTATGATCTGGCCCTTGAATATGTTCAAGAGCGCCAACAGTTCGGCCGCCCCATTGCCGAGTTCCAGGGCCTGCAATGGATGCTAGTCGATATGGGCACCGGGATCGATGCGGCGCGGTTGATGATTCACCGGGCAGCGGCTGGAGCGGAGAGGGAAGGCAACAAAGGTTTTCCCGACATCATGGAGGCGGCGCGGGCGAAAATATTAGCGTCGGAAACAGCGATCAGCGTCACCAACGATGCCTTACAGATGTTCGGTGCGGCGGGGTATTCGCGCAATCTGCCGCTGGAACGGATGGTCCGCGATGCCCGTATGTTCACCATTGGCGGCGGCACGGCGCAAATT
>JAZFSL010000265.1:0-10365 GCA_036446135.1 Rhodospirillales bacterium
CCGCCCCGGGGCGGTCCCGGCAGGCGTTTTTTCAGGCCCTTGAGCATGGCGAGCATATCTTCTTCGGCGCTTTTTGGATCACGGCGGACAAACATCACCCGGTCACCCGCATTGATTTCTTCACCGAGGGCGAGCCAACCGCGCTCGGTGTCGATACCGATAAGGTTACGCACGACATAATCCCCCGTGTCCGAACCTTCGATGGGAAAGGCGGCGTGGATGTATCCGGCAGCGCGGCTTAAATCTCGAGACAGCAACTCGCCAACATCGTCCTTGAAAACGGACAATGCCTCTTGCCCGTCGAGGCCGATGATTACGTTATCGACGCTGTCCGAAACCACGTGGCTGTGGCCGACTGGCAAGCAGCCCTGGGAAAGACCGGTGGCGACTTCAACGGTGGGCGCGAAGAAAACGCCAGACAGGCCCCCGGGCAGCTCACTATCGGGGGCGTCAGAATCGACAATCTCGGCATCCGCGATTTGCGGATGCGCACCGCGAGATGCGCTCAAGCCACCGACCAAAAAAGCCGACGTCGTCAGGCCCAAGTCCTCGATGATGGCGCTTGTGTCGGCGTTATTGGGATCGCCGTGAACGACAGCGAACGGCGCCGACACCGCATCGGTCCATTTTCTGCTCTCTGCATTGAGGGCGCTATCGAGGACGGTGAGTTCTGGAAAAATATGGAATTGCTCATCACCAAAGGCCCCCGCCATGGCCACCGCCGCCGGGCGGTCGAAATATTCAATGCCGGTGGCGCAGATGCCGATGCCGGTGGTGCCGGTCCAGTGTTCGATTTTAGTGGTATGGCGCAAGTAGGCGAGGATAGATCCCATATCGTCGGCCAACAGGTCGGTGACGTATAAAAACCCCAATAGCTGATCTGGCCCGGATGTGCCCATCAAGACGTCGCCGGCGGTCAAATCCTCGGCCAGTTGCCGGGCGACGCTGCCCCAATCGTCGGCGGTGGCGTGAGCGACGCTAAAAGCGGTCATGCGATCAAGGCCCTTTCTGCCGGCATTTTAGTCCGGTTTCTGGTTTACCCCGCCCCGGGCCGCCCTTCAACGCCCGACGGGGCATAAATTGGTGAATTTTCGGCGTTCCGGCACAGCAAAAAACAGCATCATTAAGGCGTTATAGGGCAAACCACCTATTGAACGAAAAATCTTTTGTGCCATATTCAGCCTTACGAAGGTTCACCTATTACCATATTACAGGAGTTTTTCATGGCTTTCGGACCTGACAACAAATTCCAGCTTCGTACCGGGACGATGAGCGGCACTGAAGCCGCCGCCCACGACATAGACGCCGGTCTCAGGGAGTACATGCTCCGCGTTTACAACTACATGGCCTCAGGCTTGGCGCTGACAGGCATCGTTGCTTTTGGCACCGCCAACACGCCGGCGCTGTTGAGCCTGTTCTACGCCGCCAGCCCGCAGGGTTTCCTGCAGCCGACCATGTTGGCCTATATCGCCATGTTCTCGCCGCTGGCGTTCGTGCTGGCGCTGTCGTTTGGCATCAACAAAATGTCTCCGTCGATGGCGCAGGGCGTGTTCTGGGCCTTCGCCGGGGTCATGGGACTGTCGCTGTCGCACATTTTCCTGTCCTACACCGGCACCAGTATCGCGCGCGTATTCTTCATCACGTCGGGCACCTTTGCCGGCATGAGTCTTTACGGCTACACCACCAAACGCGACCTGACCGGGCTCGGCTCGTTCATGTTCATGGGCCTGATCGGCATTATTATCGCCAGCATCGTCAATATGTTCCTGCAGAGCTCGGCCATGCAATTCGTCATTTCCGTGGTCGGGGTCCTGGTGTTCGTCGGGTTGACGGCCTATGACACGCAGAAAATCAAGTTGATGTACGCCGAAGCAGACGGCGCCGGCGTCGCCACCAAGAAGGCGATCATGGGCGCGCTGACGCTGTACCTCGACTTCATCAACCTGTTTTTGATGCTGCTGCGTTTGTTCGGCGACCGCCGCTAATACCCGGCATTGTAAATTTCATATTCCGCCCGGAAGCGACTTTAACGCTTCCGGGCGGTTTTTTGCCTAAATCTAAGAGGGATATAAATGAGCAAGCCCAAAGTCATCGTTTCGCGTCGCTGGCCTGAACAGGTCGAAGCCCACATGAAAGACGTATTTGATGTGCAACTCAACGAAGACGACCACATCATGTCGGCGGAAGAAATGAAGGCGGCGCTGAAATCAGCCGACGCGTTCTGCCCAACGGTGACGGATACCGTCAACGCCGACATATTGGGCGTTGACGGCGCGATCGCCAAAATCATCGGATCCAACGGCGTCGGGTTTAACCACATTGATTTGGACGCCGCCAAGGCGGCGAGGTTAACCGTCACCAATACGCCCGAGGTGCTGACCGATTGTACCGCCGATATCGCCATGAACCTGTTGCTGACCGTGGCCAGGCGCACCGGGGAGGGGGAGCGCCACGTTCGGGCCAGCGAATGGGTCGGCTGGCGGCCGACACACATGATGGGCACCAAGGTCACTGGCAAAACCATCGGGCTGATCGGCTTCGGGCGTATTGCGCGGGCCATGGCCCAGCGCGCCCACCACGGGTTCGGCATGAAAGTGTTGTTTCATGATCCGTACCCGCCATCCGATGAAGACGCCAAGGCATTGGGCGCGGAATCCCGGGACAGCATCGACGCGGTATTGGCTGAGTCCGATTTTGTTTCCATTCACTGCCCCGGCGGCAAGGAAACCTATCATCTGATGAACGCGGACAAGCTCGGCAAGATGAAGCCGGGCGCTTTTCTGATCAATTCAGCCCGTGGCGACGTTATCGACCCTGACGCCCTGATTGCGGCGCTGAAGACCGGCACCATCGCCGGTGCCGGGCTAGATGTGTTTGAGGGTGAACCGAAAGTGCCGCAAGAACTGATCGGCATGGAAAACGTCGTGCTGTTGCCGCATCTGGGTTCTGCGTCGCTGGAAACGCGGGTCGCCATGGGCATGCGGGTGGTCGACAACCTTACCGCCTTCTTCGCCGGTGAGACGCCTCAGGATAAATTAGTTTAAATACAGCGACCGCCGTCGACTTTCAGGCAGACGCCGGTAATAAATTCGGCCTCGTCGGACGCCAGGTAAAGAGCGGCGTTGGCGACGTCTTGGGGCGTCGACATGCGGCCCAAGGGAATGGTGGCGACAAATTTTTCCCTCAATTCCGGCGTATCGCCGCCCATAAACTGTTCCGTCAGGGCAGTTTCGCCGATGACCGGGTTAATGGCGTTGACGCGAATGCCGTCCGGCGCCAGCTCGGCGGCCATGGATTTAGTCAACGTCGTGACCGCACCCTTGGAGCCATTGTACCAGGTCAGGCCCGGCCTTGGGCTGACCGCCGCGGTCGATGCGGTATTGATGATAACCCCGCCCGGATGCTCTTTTAACAACGCCACCCCGTGAATAGCCGTCCAATAAATGCTTTTGACGTTGACGGCATAGACGCGATCAAACGTTTCTTCGTCAACGTCGAGCATCGGTTGGCGCGGCTGGGCAATGCCGGCGTTGTTAACGAGAATGTTAAGCCTGCCGAAAAGCTGTTTCGCCTTCGACATCATCGCTTTCACCTGGGGGCCATCGGAAACGTCCGTTTCGATGAATTCCGCACCGATATCACCGGCGACACGGGCCGCCGCCGATCCGTCAATATCAGCGATGAGCACCTTGGCGCCTTCTTCAACAAAGCGTCGGGCGATGCCTTCGCCAAACCCGGACCCGCCGCCAGTAACGATGGTTGATTTATTTTCTAAACGCATCATTCCCCTCCCCAGGGCCTTAACCATACTATTGCGGTACCGGAACGGCCAATACCCAATAACACTTAGCAGTGATTGGGCAAGCCCTTAGCTGCGGCCCAGAATATCAATGGCCCCGTTCAATTGGCTCATCCTTTCGTGGTTGCCGTAGCCGCTGTCGGGGTGGTGGATGGCGGCCAGCATCCTGAATAGCCCCTTCAGGACGCCGAGGTCGGGGTTGCTTCCCGGCGCCAAGCCTAAGACATGCAGCGCCTGTTCCCGGGTTTTGACGCCGCCGGCCAGTGGTTCGAACGACAACACCGAGACAATGGCGTGCAGGCGCGCCATTGTCTCGTCGTCGGGGGAAGGGATTTCCGGGGTTGCGGGGTATGCGCCCCAACCCATTCCTGGAAAATAATGCTGATATCGCCCTCATCCATGGCCAGCGCTAATCCCAGAGCACGGTGCAGCACCGTCTCGCGGTCGCCTTTCGCCGGGTCACCGGGATCGGGAAAGGCGGCAAAATGCTCGGGCGCCACCATCAAAATCACCGAACGCGCAAGATCGGCAACATTGGCGGCTTTGTGCGCTGCGCCAGCGCCACTACCGCATCACGGAAGCCGCTTAAGTTCAAGAACCTCACGAAAATGTTGATGTTTGAAGGGCCGGGTGTTATCTGACCTTGTCTCGAATTCACTGTTTCTAGGGGAAGCCATGAGTGGCAACACACCCGCCGACATGGCGATTATTGCCAGGGTCTACCGCTCGCTTCGCCTGATCCGGCGGACGGAAGAAGAAATAGCCCGGATTTATCCAACCGACAAAATCAAAAGCCCGGTGCACCTGTCCATCGGCCAGGAAGCGGTCGCTGTCGGCGTTTGCGACGTGCTCAACGACGACGACGTTATGTCGGCGACCTACCGGGGCCACGCCGCCTATCTGGCCAAGGGCGGGGATCTCAAGCAAATGATGGCGGAACTGTTCGGTAAAGCCACCGGCGGCGCCAAAGGCAAGGCCGGCTCTATGCACCTAGTCGACATGAAGGCCAATGTCCTGGGCATGTCCGCCGTCGTCGGCACCACCATCCCCATCGCCGCCGGTTACGCCTTTGCGCTCGGTCGTGAAAGAAAAGGGCGCATCGTCGCCTGTTTCTTTGGCGACGGCGCGACGGAAGAAGGCGTGTTTTCCGAAACCCTAAATTTTGCAGCCTTGCACAAGCTGCCGGTGCTGTTCATTTGCGAGAACAACGGTTTTGCCATTCATTCGCCGTTGTCCAATCGCTGGGCCACGGAAGCATTATGCGAACGGGTCGCCACCTACGGTATTACCCCGCATTTGCTGGACCGCGATGATGTTTTCACCATCCGCGAGACCGCGCAAAAAGCCGCAGACGAAATTCGCCACGGCAGTGGGCCGCAATTCATCGAGTGCAAGACCTACCGCTGGCGCGAACATGTTGGGCCGGGCGAGGACTACAATGACAGCTACCGTAAACGCGCCGACTTGGAACCCTGGCAGGCGCACGACCAGGTCAAGCTGACCGGCGGCATGCTGGATGCCGCCGAGCGACAAACCATTGATGATGAGATCGAAGCCGTCATTGCCGACGCCGTCCAGTTTGCCGAAGACAGCCCATGGCCCGACCCGGAGGAGCTTTTCAATCATGTCTTTGCCAAGTGAACGAAGCCTAAGCTACGTCGAGGCCCTCCAAGAGGCTCTCGCCCAGGAGATGGAGCACGACAACAGCGTTTTTGTCATCGGGCTTAACGTTGATGACCACAAGGCCATCCAGGGCACGACGCAGGGTCTGATCGACACCTTCGGGCCGGAGCGGGTAATGGACACACCGCTGTCCGAAGACGCCATCACCGGAATTTGCATCGGCGCCGCCATGGCCGGTATGCGTCCCGTTCATGTCCACATCCGCATGGATTTTTTGATGTTATGCATGAACCAGCTCGTCAACATGGCGGCCAAGGCGCATTACATGTACGCAGGCCAGGTCAGCGTGCCGATGGTTTCCCGGTCGATCATCGGTAAATCCTGGGGCCAGGGTGCGCAGCACAGCCAAGGCCTGCATTCTATGTTCATGCACGTGCCGGGGCTGAAAGTCGTCGCGCCCACCAACGCCTACGACGCCAAGGGCTGCATGGCGGCGGCCATCCGTGACAACAACCCGGTGATTTTTGTTGAACACCGCCTGCTCTATTCAACCGATGCGCCGGTCCCAAAAGCCCCTTATACGGTCAAATTCGGCAAGGCCCGCATTTCCGGCGCGGGTACGGATATCACGCTTGTCGGCGTTTCCTACATGCTGGTGGAATGTTTGGCCGCCCGCGATCTGTTGGCCGAGGTCGGCATTTCAGCCGAAGTCATCGACCCGGTGTCATTGATGCCGCTTGACGTAGATACCATCGCCGCCTCGGCAGAAAAGACAGGGCGCCTGTTGGTCGTCGACAACGCCTGGACGGCGGCCGGTGCCAGTGCCGAAATTATCGCCGCCGTCTGTGAACGCCATGCCGAAAAGACGCCGGTTGTCAGTCGCATGGGCTATGCGCCGACGACATGCCCGACAACACCAGCGTTAGAAAAAGATTTTTACCCCAACGCCTCCACCATTGCGTCAAGGGCGCATGCGCTATTCCGCCCCAACGATCCGGCATGGGTGCCCGACGTCGAGCCGACGTTGCCGCATGAAGCGGCCTTCCGGGGGCCGTTCTAGATGTTTTGGGATTTAGCCGCAGATACCTGGGGGGCGGAAGAACGCGCCGCCATTAATCGCGTCATGGATAGCGGGCGCTACACCATCGGCCCCGAGGTCGTCGCCTTCGAACAGGAATTCTCCGCCTATCACGGGAAAAAATTTGGGGTTATGGTGAATTCCGGCTCATCCGCCAACCTTGTCGCCACCGCTGCTCTGACCCATATTTCAGAGCGCCCGCTCAAGCCCGGCGACGAGGTCATTGTGCCAGCCATTTCTTGGGCGACGACGTACCACCCCTTGCAGCAATACGGGCTCAGGCTGCGCTTCGTCGATGTCAAGGTGGAAACGTTGAACATGGACACGAGCCAACTGGAAGCTGCCCTGACCGACCGGACGCGGGCCATCGTCGGCGTCAGCATCCTAGGCAATCCGGCGGCGCTGGACGTGATGCGTGCGTTTGCCGACGAACACGGGCTTTGGTTTATCGAAGACAACTGCGAATCGCTGGATGCTGAGCTAGGCGGGGAAAAAACCGGCACCTTCGGTGATATCGGCACCTTCAGTTTCTTTTTCTCGCACCATATTTCAACCGGCGAAGGCGGCATGGTGCTCACCGACAATGTAGAAATCGACGCTCTTTGCCGCGCTGTCAGGGCGCACGGCTGGATCCGGGACGTGCCCGACGGTGTCAACCTGTTCGAGGCCGGCGATGTTGCCTTCGAAGAAGCGTATCGGTTTGTCATTCCCGGCTATAACCTGCGCCCACAGGAATTCAACGCCGCCGTCGGCCGCGAGCAGCTAAAGAAACTTCCCGCCATGACAAAAACCCGCCGCGCCAACCTGAAATTATTCCAAGATACCTTCGCAGATGACGAGCGCTTTATGATCCAGCGCGAAAACGGCAAAAGCTCGTCTTTCTGCTTTACCCTTATTGTCAGGCCCGAGTTTGGTCTGAAGCGCGAAGGTGTATTCGGCCCTCTGAAAGATGCCGATATCGGATTTCGCATGATCACCGGCGGCTGTTTTCCGCGCCACGATGTGGTGAAATTTTTTGACCACGATACCCTGGATGATTTGCCGAACGCCAACATGGCGCACGACCGCGGGTTTTTTGTAGGTAATCACCCCTTCGACCTGAGCAAACAGATTGAACACTTGCGGGACGTGCTTGCCGGGCTTAACGCTTAAAAAAATAAAGAGGGCACTATGGCTGATAACAAGAAAATTCTGATCACCGGCGGTGGTGGCTACCTGGGCTCTGTCATGACGCCGATGTTCCTGCATGCGGGACATAGCGTCACCGTGCTGGATAATTTTTTCTACCGGCAACCGTCGCTGGCAGGGGTTTGCCATCACCCCCGGTTTGACTTGATCGAAGGCGATGCCCGTTCCGAGGCTACGATGAAGCCGTTGCTCAAGGGCGCCGATATCGTCGTTCCCCTGGCCGCCCTGGTCGGCGCGCCGTTATGCGACAAAGACCCCATCGCCGCCACCAGCACCAATCTGGACGCCGTCAGTATGATGCTCAGCATGCTCGGCAAAGAGCAATGGGTGGTGTTGCCCAATACCAACAGCGGTTATGGCATTGGCGCGGGCGACACCAAGTGCACCGAGGAAACGCCCTTGAACCCGATATCGCTCTATGGCCGCGACAAGGTGGCCGCCGAGGCCTGCGCCCTGGAGCGGGAAAATGCGCTTAGCTTCCGCCTCGCCACCGTCTTCGGCATGTCACCCAGGCCGCGCATCGATCTTTTGGTCAACGACTTCGTTCACCGGGCGGTGACGGATAGCACCGTGGTGCTGTTCGAAAGTCATTTCAAACGCAATTATATCCATGTCAGGGACGTGGCGCGCGCCTTCCTGCATGCCTTCGATAATTTCGACAGCATGAAGGGCGGGCCTTATAACGTTGGCCTTTCCAACGCCAATCTGTCGAAGCTGGAACTTTGTCAAAAAATTAAAACCCACGTGCCTGACTTCACGTATCTTGAGGCGCCCATCGGCGAAGACCCGGACAAACGGGACTACATCGTATCCAATGAAAAAATTGAGGCCACCGGGTTCGTGCCTAAATATTCACTCGATGACGGCATCCAGGAACTGATCAAAGGCTACCGGATGCTTCGAAACACGATGTATTCGAATATTTAATCATGACTGACGCCACGCCCTGTCTTGGGGAAATCGATGTGGTTGTCCTGGCCGGCGGGCTTGGCAGCCGCATCCAGGGCACCCTTGGCGATACCCCTAAAATTCTCGCCCCCATTGGCGACAGGGTGTTTCTCGACATCCTGCTTTCAAGGCTCATCCACTTCGGCGGCAAACGCGTTGTGCTGGGTTTGGGCCATCTCGGCAAGAAAGTCGTGGCGCATTTGGAAACCAACGCGCCCACAGGCCTGACAATCGTAACCGCCATCGAGGCCTCGCCATTGGGAACGGCGGGTGCGCTGCGCTTCCTGGCGCCCCGTTTTAAAAGCGACCCGGTGATGATTATGAACGGCGACAGCTTCATCGGCGCCGATCTGTGCAAATTTATAGCCCGCCATCGAGCTTCGAAGGCGGAAGCTTCAATCCTGACGGCCAAGGTCAAGGACACGGCCCAGTACGGACGCATCAAAATTTCCCGGCAACAAAAGATCGAGGAATTCTTAGAAAAGGACGCGGGCATACCCGGCCCCGGCATCATCAACGCTGGTGTTTATCTGTTCAACGCATCAATGCTGAGCAAGATTGCCGCCATGGGCGGCGCGTCGCTGGAAAAGAATGTCTTTCAGGCGCTGCCGGCGGCAACGCTGGGCGCCATCTCCGGCACCGGGCCGTTTATCGATATCGGCACGCCCGCCGATCTGGCCCGCGCGCCCAAGGTGCTTAAACCATATTTCTAGGGAAGTGGTGCCGCCTGCAAGACTCTAACTTGGGACCCCCGCATTACGAATGTGATACTCTACCAGCTGACCCGAAGGCCCGGCGAGTTAACAGGGAGGGCCAGAGAGGTACTTGTCGTTCAATTCTTTTAGTTTTGCGGTCATGGGCTTTTCTTATGTTGGGGTGGACGGGATTGCTGGGATGGGGCAGAATTGTGGTGCAGTTAAGTATTGTTCCCATTGGAAACGGTCGACGCGGCCCATCACCCGCGTCGACCGTTTCTTTTGGGCGGGGTGAAGAGCCTCGCCGCCATGTCAAAAAACGGCGAGGTTCTCCGGTTGCGTGTCGAGGTTCCTCAATCACCCAGTGCCGAACGGACTCCGTTCTCAATTTCCGTCAGGGTTACCGCCTACAGTTGCGAGGACAGTTGCGGCTTGGGTCCTGGGCTACATGACGCCCGTTGAATACGCCCAGCAGGGCGATTATCGTACAGTAGAACTCTCATCGTGAATGACCAGTTCAAGGGGGCAGGTCACGTGTGGCGGGTGATAGTAGGACCCGGTAAATTCTGTCACACTCCTGTCACACTGAATACCGAAAATCGCTATTGCCATTAGCCCGCCACGGGTTATGTTGACTGTGTAATACCTTGATTTGCATAAGTTTAGAGAATTTGGGCGCGTAGCTCAGCGGGAGAGCACCTCGTTGACATCGAGGGGGTCACTGGTTCAATCCCAGTCGTGCCCACCATCAAAACCCTCCGGGAAACCGGGGGGTTTTGTCCTTTCAGCTATGCGCTAAGATACCTTGCACCTGACTTCCAGGATGCGGCTATTCAGGTGCTGGATTCCCAGCGCCAACCTCAAAGGCACAATATGGGCACAATAGAACCCGCCCGGATGGGCCAAGGGGTTTCTAAGTCATTGGAAGGAATGGTGCCGCCTGCAAGACTCGAACTTGCGACCCCCGCATTACGAATGCGATGCTCTACCAACTGAGCTAAGGCGGCACAATACATCTCGCAACCTTATTATAG
>JAZFSL010000266.1:0-2940 GCA_036446135.1 Rhodospirillales bacterium
TAATCGGGCCGCTTGACCCTCCTTCGGACGCTCGCTAACTTCGCACCTGCACAATGTATTCCGAAGAGGCCACGGCCTGATGACGCCTGCGTCTAAACCCGACACCAGTTTTCAGGCCCTGATCCTGAAATTGCAGTCCTTCTGGGCTGACCCGAAGCGAGGGTGTGTCATTTTGCAGCCCTATGACATGGAGGTCGGCGCCGGCACCTTCCATCCGGCGACGGCGCTGCGCTCTTTGGGGCCCGAGCCCTGGAACGCCGCCTATGTGCAGCCATCACGGCGGCCGACGGACGGGCGTTATGGCGAGAACCCCAACCGCTTGCAGCACTATTACCAGTTTCAGGTGATCTTGAAGCCATCGCCCGATGACGTGCAGGAGCTGTATCTGGAAAGCTTAGGCGTATTGGGCATTGATCCCGGCCTGCACGATATCCGCTTTGTCGAGGACGATTGGGAAAGCCCGACGCTGGGCGCCGCGGGTCTCGGCTGGGAAGTCTGGTGCGACGGCATGGAAGTCACCCAGTTCACGTACTTCCAGCAAGTCGGCGGCATTGACTGTGACCCTGTATCGGTGGAGCTGACCTATGGCTTGGAACGCCTCGCCATGTATATCCAGGGCGTTGAGAACGTCTTTGATCTGGATTGGAACGGGGCCGGCGTCAGCTACCGCGATGTTTTCTTACGCGCCGAGCAGGAACATTCCAAATATAATTTCGAGGTCGCCGACACCGGCATGCTGAAACGCCATTTCGAAGACGCGGAAAAAGAATCCAAAAGCGCTCTGGACGCGGATGTGGCGCTGCCGGCGTATGAGCAATGCCTGAAAGCCAGTCATTTGTTTAATTTGTTGGACGCCCGCGGCGCAATCTCGGCCACCGAACGCGCATCCTACATCGGCCGCATCCGGGCGCTCGCCAAAGGGGCTGCGGAAATGTGGCTGCAAGGCCACGAGACCTAGGCCATGGCGGAGTTATTACTCGAACTGTTAAGCGAAGAAATCCCGGCCCGTATGCAGGCGCGGGCGGCGGATGATCTAAAGCGCCTGGTCTGTGACGGACTGAAAAAGGCCGGGCTGGAGTTTTCAAGCGCCGAGGCTTATGTGACGCCGCGCCGCTTGGCGCTGGTTGTCGATGGCTTGGCGGAAAAGACCCCGGATATCTCCGAAGAAAAACGCGGCCCCGCGACCTCTGCCCCGGAACAGGCGATCAACGGCTTCAAAGGCTCGCTGCCGGAAGGCACGAAAATTGAGAAGCGCCAGACGGAGAAGGGCGAATTTTTCTTCGCGCTGGTGGAACAGAAGGGCGGCAAAACGGACAGCCTGTTGGCGGATATTCTGGAAGGCGCTTTGGCTGCCCTGGGTTGGCAAAAATCCATGCGTTGGGGCGAGAACAAGATTCGTTGGGTGCGCCCACTTCAGGCCATGCTCTGTCTGTTCGGCGGCAAGTCCGTGGCGGTGGGATTTGGTCCGGTGACGGCGGGTGACACGACGGTCGGCCACCGATTTCTCAACTCCAAACCTTTCAAGGTTAAGGACTTCGCCGACTACAAAGCCAAGCTGGAAAAGAACAACGTCATTATCGATGCTGGCGAGCGCGCCAACTTAATCGAAAAAGAAGCCAAAAAGCTGGCGAGCAAAGCGAAATTAAAACTGAAAGACGATCCCGGTCTGCTGGCCGAAGTCGCCGGACTGGTCGAATGGCCGGTGGTGCATATGGGGTCTATCGATGCGGACTTTATGGATTTGCCGCCGGAAGTCCTGACCACGACCATGCGTAACCATCAGAAATATTTTGCCCTCTATGACGCCAAAGGCAAGCTGGCGGCGAAGTTCATTATAGTGGCCAATACGGAAACATCGGACAAGGGAAAGGCCGTCATCGCCGGCAACGAACGGGTGCTGCGGGCCCGCCTCGCGGACGCCAAGTTCTTCTGGGAACAGGACCGGAAGCACCGCCTCGATTCCCGCATTCAGGAACTCGGCGGGCGGGTCTTTCACGCCAAGCTCGGCACCGTACTCGACAAGGTCGAGCGCATCGAGAAACTGTCCGCTGCGTTGGCGCCTTACTGCAAGGCCGACCCCGATGACGCCATGCGGGCGGCGCGCCTTGCCAAGGCCGACCTGTCCAGCGGCATGGTCGGCGAATTCCCCGAATTACAGGGCATCATGGGCCGCTATTATGCGCTGGCTGACGGCGAGAAGCCCGACGTCGCCGACGCCATCACCGAACATTATGCGCCGCAAGGCCCGAACGATGCCTGCCCTAAAAACCCGCTCGGCATTACCGTCGCTCTGGCCGACAAGATCGACACCCTGGTCGGCTTTTGGGCCATCGATGAAAAGCCGACGGGATCGAAAGACCCGTTTGCGCTGCGCCGCGCGGCTTTGGGCGTCATCCGGTTGATTATTGAGAACGAACTGAATTTTGCGGTTAGAGAGGTAAATGAGCTTGCATGGAGAATCCTATCGGGAGGTGAGCACAGGAAAGAATTTGATGCCTTCAGTGAGAACCTTCGAAGTTTTCTGTTTAATCGGCTCAAAGTATATCTTCGGGACAAGGGACACCGGCACGACCTTATAGACTCATTATTTTCAAGGGGTGGTGAGGATGATCTATTGCGAATCGTCCGAAAAGCCGAAGTGCTAAAAACCTTCCTCGATACTGACAACGGTACCAACTTACTCACCGCATATAGACGCGCAAACAATATCGTCGAAATAGAATCTAAGAAAGACAATCGGACATACTTTGATTCTCCGGATGAAAATCAATTCCAGCAAGATGAAGAACGAGCAGTTTGGACGATGTTGAATGATATTGCACAGTTTGGTGGAACCAACCAAGAGATGGTCGAATTCGAGATCGCTGTCGAGCGATTGGCAGGGCTTCGAAAACCAGTCGATGTGCTCTTCGATCACGTGAAGATCAATTGTGATGACAA
>JAZFSL010000267.1:0-5064 GCA_036446135.1 Rhodospirillales bacterium
TGTTTCATGTCACCGAATGTCGCGGCAATGAGGGCCGAGGGTGTGAACCATTGAGAAATGAACATGGCGCCCAATTTCGACGCCAGCCCCGGCGCCGGGGTGCCTTTGTAAAGGCAGGTGACGAGCCCGGTCCCGTGCGAGCTAAATTCGCCGATGACGCGGTTTAAGTAATCGGGCTCGACCCGCATATCACTGTCGGAAATCACCAGGATTTCGTATTTGGCGACTTCGTCCATGTTGATCAGGTTACTGACTTTCGGATTATTGCCGTTGATGCGCTCATTGATGACCAATTGCGTATCAACGTCGGGGCATTCCGCCATGATTTCCCTGACAACAGAGATGGCCGGGTCATCGGCGCTGGAAACACCAAACACGACCTGATAGTCGGGGTAGTCCTGGCGGCAGAAACTGAGCAGATTTTCCTTCATGCCGTAATCCGGCCCGTGCAGGGGCTTATATAAAGTAACGCCCTTGCGGACACTTGGCGCAACGAAGGGGCTTAAAAGTTTCTTTCTGAATTTCAGGACGCAATAAACGGCGACCAGGCCGTAGCCCAGAGACGCCGCAAAAATAGCCCATGCAACATACAGTGCAATATCCACTTTAGGGTTCCTCCGTTGCGGATAATTGCCGTTTTTGGAAGAAATGATAGCCTTCGGCATGCTGCCAAATGACCAGGCCCGGCACATCGATAAACAATTCCCGAATGCGGATGGCCAACGATACGGCCAGCATCAAATCCGCAGGCAATCCGATAATGGCACCAAAAACAACATACGCTCCTTCCTGAATGCCGTAGGCATTGGGGATCATAAAAGCAATGTCGCTGATGGTTGATGTCATGGCTTTCAGGAACATGGCTTCCATGATGGTGATGGGGTAGCCCAAAATATAGGCCGCCACCCAAACTTCCGCCGTCTGTAAAATCAGGGTCACACACCGCCAGAATATCCCCAACGCGATGCGGCCATGGCGGGCGTAGATGGCGCGCACGCTGGCGTCGATCCGTTCGGCGTCGTCTTTTAAATTTTCGAAATATTCCGCCTTGGTGAGTTTATGGGCCGAATTGACCATGACGCGGGCCAGACCTACCTTTTGCGCAAACACAAACCCGGCGACCCCGGCGCCTAACACGGCAAAGCCGGTGATGGCATAGGCGATCAATTCCTGTTCGACGGAATAATGGACCAACAAAGCGACGCCAATCAGGCCCCAGATAATGACGCCAAACACCTGTACGGTTTTATCGACGACAACGGAGGCGCTGGCCTCGGCTTTCGGGTGCCCCCATAAAATGAGCATTCTGGCTTTGACGACTTCGCCACCAATACTGGCGACGGGGAGCAACGTATTGATGGCGCGGCCAATCCAAAGCGCCATGAAGACGTTTTTAAAGCTCGGCTCTTTGCCGGGCTCAAAAAAAAGTCGCCACGTTATGGCGCCCAACACAGGGGTCGGGATCCAGGCCAGCGCCACCAGCAAGATAGGCCACCCCGAGCTAAAGATAAGATCAGAGACCTCGCTGACGCCCTGCCAGACGATGAGGCCCGTCATCACGGCAAGGCCAATAATCAGCCCTATGTAGGAAATAATCTTAGCCAAAGCGCTACCCCAATCCGGATTGTTGTAAATTTTAGGGGGTCTTGATTCGGCGCAAAACCTACCATTAGCGTTAACACCATACAAACCCGAAGTCGGCTAAATTGGGTTGTACCCGCCATTCCATAAGGGTACATAGCTGTCACCGTCAGCAATCAAGGGTAACAAAGAATGTCCCTGTCCATCCAAATAAACATGGATGCCGGAAAACCGGGCAATAGCGACCCCGCCGTGATCAGACCCAGGGCCTTGTTCCCGGTGTCGCGTCAATTGGGATACTTTTTATCGCTTGCCCTGATTCGTCTGCCCGTCAGCGCTAATCAGGTCACCTTCATCTCCATGCTGGTCGGCTTGTCGGGCTGCGCGTTATTCGCCAACGGGGAAGTGCTAACCAATATTTATGGCGCTCTGTTGCTGGTGCTCAGTTATGCCCTCGATTATTGCGACGGCGTGATCGCCCGCCTTAAAGATCAATGTTCGCCCTATGGGGCGGCGTTTGATGATTTTGTCGACTGGATCGTCGATACGGCCATCTTCGCTGGCCTCGGCTACGGTGTTTGGGTGGCGGAGGGTGAAATCTGGTGGCTATGGCTGGGGCTGATCGCCGCCGGCGGATCGACCATCGATTACATCGTCGATCTGGTTCGGGTCAATCCTTTCAAATTGGCTCGTATGGCGGCGGAAAAAGAAGCATCCGGCGACATCGAGCAAGATTCGGAACCGGCAGGCGACAAAACATTCGGTCAAAAGCTATTTTACATTTTCCACACCCTCAGCCGGGCGGAATTTTGCTTCATCATTCTGATCCTCGCTGTCTTCGACGTTGTCTGGGTGCTGCTGCCCTTCGGTGCCATCGGCGCCCAGGCTTTCTGGCTCGGTGATTTTCTCCGCAAGCGGGATTAGGTTTTTTTGGGAAAATGGTGGTGGGCACAGTCCTAAGCGAACCTGTCTCATGTATTTTCTGGGCGATTTCCCTGTTTAGCAAGGAAAATACAGGGAATTTTTTTATAAATTAGTCCTCGTTTCCAAACTAGGAACGCTTGGAAGGCGGGAAAACTGTAGGCTTCAAAGTCGGAGGTGTTCTTCACGCGGCCAGACGGAACAGGAAATAACAGGGAATTATCAGGGAAATTTGTTTCGCTGGTCTCGTCACAGGGGATCTTTGTCGGGGCTGTGATTTACGTCCGCTTTGCCCCCGAAAGCGGATTAATTCCAAAGCCCCGTTATCACCCCGTTGTGAAGGTAAAAGGCTTCCAGAGGTGTTGAAATTTGGGTAGGCTCAGGGCATGTCTAAAAGTTAATCAGAAAGTTCTGGTAAAGTGTTAACGCGCATGGGGCATAAAAAAATACGCCCCGGCACGATAACGCGATTTAGGGAGGGTTTAATGAGAATCATTACGTTCATCCTGGCGGTATTCGCCGTCGGGCTAGGAGGTTTTACGGGGCATTCCGCAGAGGCGGCGGGCGGCGTGAAAGTCACCCCGCTGGGGTTGGTGAAGGGAGAGTTCTGCAAGTTCGACCGGGCGATGATTTTCGAGGACCCAAACGGCACGCGCATCCTTTATGACGCGGGACGCACTGTCGCCGGCGCCAACGATCCGCGCCTCGGCAAGATCGATGTGATCCTGGTCAGCCACATGCACGGCGACCACGTCGGCGACAAGCATCAGGCAAAACCCAACGCCGGGACTTGTGGCAAACCGACGCTTTCGGTCAAGGCGTTACCGAACACCAACACCATCAACATCGCGCTGGCCAAGAAGGCGACGATCGTCACCGGCAGCCACATGCCGAAGTTTTTTTCCGCCAAGCTGAAGGCGCTGGGCGGCGATTCCAAAAAATCTCAACTGGTCCGCTTCGGCTCCGGGCGGTCGTTCGGCGGCGTTAAAATTACAACCGTTCCGGCGGCTCATGCGAACGGCGTCAATCCGGCCATGATCGGGGGACAACTCGGTGATCTGCTCAAGGCCGCCGGCCTTAACGGCTATGCCGGCCCGCCGACCGGCTACGTGCTGACCTTCAGCAACGGCCTCGTCGTCTATTTGTCGGGCGACACCGGCATTATCGCCGACCAGGACAGCGTTGTTCGCGGTCACTACAAGGCCAAGCTGGTGGTCATGAACATCGGCGACAAGTTCACCACCGGCCCAGCCGAGGCAGCCTTCGTGGTCGACGAATTGGTCAAGCCGAATTCGGTGATCCCATCGCACGCCAACGAGGTGGCGACCAAGGGCGGCAAAGTCATCGCCGGCACCAAGACCGACAAGTTCCTCAAGGCGACGAAGACGACGGCGCACCTAGCGTTGAGCGAACGGACCATGGAGTTTGACGGCAGCGGGAATTGCACCGCAGGCTGCTGAACGAATTGAATTTACCTATTTCGGCCCCGGCACATTCGCCGGGGCCTTTTTTTTCTGCAGGCCTAGCCCCGGAACCGGGTCAGCCCGGACAGGCCAGACCGTAAGGCTTGTCTTCAGGAATGGAATTGTCGAATATTGTTCCCAATCGCCAAAATCACGCGAAATTAGAGGTTCAAAATGGGAAACAGTAGACCTGCCGCACTCATAACCGGTTCCGGTCGGAATATTGGCCGTAGCTGCGCCAAGGAATTGGCCCTAGCAGGCTTCAATATTGTCCTTAACGGTTCAAGTGATAAAGGCGCGTGTGAGCAGGTAGCCGGTGAGGTCCGAGCCATTGGAACCGATGCGATAATATCAATGACCGATATTGGAGATCATTCGGCAGTAGATGCAATGGTCGATACAACTTTGCAGGCATTTGGACGGATAGACGTATTAATCAACAATGCAGCAGTCCGCCCCGCATCCGCATTTCTCGAAATGTCGGATGACGACCTAGCCCGCGTCATGAATGTCAATTGCTATGCGGCCGTTTGGCTATCGCGCGCATTCTTGCCCGGAATGGTCGATAATGGTTGGGGACGGATAATCAATTTCTCTGGCATGAACTCGCTACAGGGCACCGTTGGACGCCCGCATGTGTCAATGTCCAAACATGCGAGCTGGGGACTGACCAAGTCCCTCGCGCGTGAGTTTGGCCCAAAAGGTGTGACAGCAAACATGATCTCACCGGGTACAATTCCTGACGAAGATACTGATGTCTCACAATCAAGTAGCTTTCAGGAATTGCTCAAAAAAAATCCTGTTGGTCGTCTTGGCACAACCGATGATATCGCCGCTATGGTCGGGCTTCTTTGCTCAGAAAGAGGCAGTTTTATCAATGGCCAACTGTTGCAGGTTAACGGCGGGGTTGTTGGCTGACGCACAACCCTGAGGGACTTTTTCGGGAACGGTAAATCACTTCCGCTTTACCCCCGAAAGCGGACATAGTCATCAGCGCAATCGAATTCCCTCATATCCTTCTCTAAATCCCTGTTCCGTTAATAAAATTCCCTGTTCTTTTTGGGGGAGCCATTAGTAAACACAGCCCGAAAGCCACAAA
>JAZFSL010000268.1:0-3134 GCA_036446135.1 Rhodospirillales bacterium
AGCGCCATGGGATCCGCCGCAAAAGTTGGTGGTCAAAGGGCCATACCGGCATGTCAGGAACCCGATGATAACCAGTGTACTGTTTTTCCTGCTGGGTGAGGCGTTGTTGTTACAATCTCTGCCCATCGGGGGATGGGGGATTTTCTTTTTTGCCGCCAACGCGATCTATTTTCCCTGGTTCGAGGAAAAGGGCCTGGAAAAGCGGTTTGGGGAAGATTACCGGACCTACAAAGCTAATGTGCCGAGGTGGCTGCCGAGGGTCACGCCGTGGAATTTGCCCACAAAAAGAATCCGGACCCCTTAAAAGGAGTCCGGCAGAGTGACAGGGAGGGAGAGAGAGGAGAAGAGATATCTAATCTCTGTGGTATAAAGTACCCCCACCACCCAAAATCTGCAGTGATGTGGATCACAAGGTAACGCTAAATTTCATAATTCATTGAAATTATGTAGTTATTTTATAAATAGTGGGTAAGGTCCCGGTTTTCCCGGCCCTGATAAAGGGTCGCCAATAGGTTTTTGGGGATATAATTACAGTATGGGTGCGGAAGCTTTCAGCGGAGCTGTTTTCCAGATGTGGGCGGTGTTTGCCTTAATTCTGGGGGCGCTGGTTTTTTATGTTTTTGAGCACGCGGCCATGGAAGTAACGTCCCTTGGCATCATCGCCGTGCTGCTGATTTTCTTCCATTTTTTCCCGGTCGTTGACGCTGATGGAATAGTTCTCCTGCCGCCGCTTCGACTTCTTCAGGGCTTTGCCAATCCGGCGTTGATTACCGTTTTGGCCCTGCTGGTGTTGGGCCAGGGAATGATCCGCACCGGAGTCCTGGAGCGCGGCGCCGGCTGGATGCTGCAATGGAGCCAGGGGCACTTGCCGGCGACAGGGGCAATTTTATTGTCGTTGGGGGCGGTTGCGGTGATTAGTGCTTTTCTCAACAACACGCCGGTGGTGGTTATTTTCATTCCTATCATGCAGGTGTTGGCGGCGCGTTTCGGCCGTTCCGTCAGCAAGATGATGATGCCTCTGAGTTTCGTCGCCATCCTTGGCGGCATGACGACGCTCATTGGGTCTTCAACGAACCTTCTGGTCAATAGCTCCTTGATCGAATTACAGGTAACGCCGTTTAAATTTTTTGATTTTACCGTTCCCGGCATGGTCCTAGCGGCGACCGGCATTGTCTATGTGCTGCTGATCGCGCCCCGGCTTTTGCCGGACCGTGCGGGAATGGCCGATACCATCGTCGAAGGCGACGGAAAGCATTTCGTCGCCCAGATAGCAGTTTCCGAAAATTCTGAGTTGGTCGGCAAGGATGCGCCGGGCGGCCACTTCCAGAGCCTGCCCGAAAAGACCTTGCGCTTGGTGCAGCGTGGCGAAAGGGCGATCTTGCCGCCCTTCGAAAATTATATTGTTCAGCCAGGGGATATTCTGGTGGTGGCGGCGACCCGCAAGGCGTTGGGGGATTTTTTGGGTAACGATCCGGACCCGTTGCATCCCAACCTGGAGGAAGGGCGTTCTTTCCCTGGCGATAAGGGTATCGGCGGCCGCTGGCAGGAAGGCAGCCAGGCATTGGCCGAAGTCATGGTGGCGCCGGCGTCGCCGATGATCGGTCGGACCCTGCCGCAAATCGGGTTCCGCTATAAAACCCATTGTATTGTTTTAGGGCTGCAACGACGCTCCAGGATGATCCGCATGCGCATCACCGACATCCGACTTGAATCCGGCGATGTGTTGCTGATCCAGGGGCAACCGGACGATATCGCCGCCCTTCGCCGCAACCACGACGTCGTCCTGTTGGAAGGATCGTCCGAAGACTTGCCGGCCCTTGATCATGCCAAACGCGCCAGCCTGATTTTCCTGTCCGTTGTTGCTTTGGCGGCATCCGGGGTCGTTCCGATTGTCGCTGCTGCCTTGGCCGGGGCTTTGGCCATGATCGCCACGGGGGTGTTGAACGTCCGTCAGGCATCGCGCGCTATTGATCCTAAAATCGTTACTGCCATTGCCGCCGCCTTGGCCATGAGCGTCTCCATGCAAGCCACCGGCGGTGCTCATTTTCTGGCGCATGGGATGCTGAGCGCGTTGTCTGGCGCGCCGCCGACGATCATTCTGTCCATGTTTTTTCTGTTGGCGGCGGTGTTGACGAACGTCATTTCCAACAATGCCATTGCCGTGCTTTTTACGCCCATCGCCGTCGGGCTTGCCGGCGAAATGGGGATCGCGCCGCATGTTTTTGTCGTTGCCGTGGTGTTTGCCGCCAACTGTTCGTTTGCATCGCCCTTGGGCTACCAGACAAACCTTCTGGTGATAGGGCCGGGGCATTATAAATTCACCGATTTCGCCCGCGCCGGACTGCCCCTGATTGTACTGATGTGGGTGACGTTTACGCTGTTCGTTCCCTGGTATTACGGGGTCTAGCTTTTTGCCAGTTTGTTGAAAAAATCGGACATTTTTGACAAGGGAAGGACGGCGCTGCAAATACCGGCCTCGGCTACGGTCCGCGGCATGCCCCAAACGATGCTGCTTTCCTGATCCTGGGCGACAATGGTGCCGCCGGCGTCGGCAATGGCTTGGGCGCCTGATAGTCCGTCTTTTCCCATACCCGTCAGCACGGTGCCCAAGGTGGCTGCGCCATAGACCATGACAGCGCTCCGAAACAACGGATCAGCGGACGGTCGGCAAAAGTTTCCCCGCGACTCCTGGTTAATGCGAATGATCACATTTTCGACTTGATTTCTCCTTTCTGATCAGTATGTTGGCTGCGGGCCACGCCCCCCCAACGGGGCGCGACCTTCTGTGAGGAAGGAGAAAATTGTGAACGAACTATCCAAACCGGACACCCGTCCGGCAAATCCCCGTTTTTCATCCGGACCCTGCACCAAGCCTCCCGGCTGGTCGCTTGATAACCTGTCTGACGCCTTCGTCGGCCGCTCGCACCGGCATAAGGACGGCAAGGCGAGGCTGGAGGAAGTCATCACCCGCACCCGGGGCGTGCTGGAAATTCCTGACACCCACCAAATCGCCATCGTGCCCGGTTCCGACACCGGGGCCATGGAAATGGCGTTGTGGTCAATGCTGGGGGCGCGCGGCGTCGATATGCTGGCATGGGAAAGTTTCGGCGCTACCTGGGCTGCCGATGTCTCCC
>JAZFSL010000269.1:0-2968 GCA_036446135.1 Rhodospirillales bacterium
TGGAGGCAGACGCCCCGGTTGGCGAACGCCCGAAGAAAAAGAAATAAATCGGAATTACGATGGCTGTCCTGAAAACCACCCTTGATATTAAATCCGCATCCTTTGCCGCCAACAAGGCGGCGATGCAGGAGCAACTGGATGACCTTGGCGAAAAGCTGGCGGCAATATCCGAAGGCGGCGGTGAAAAAGCGCGCAAGAAGCATCAGGACCGGGGAAAGTTGCTGCCCCGTGAGCGCATCAAAAAACTGATTGATGACGGCACGCCTTTTCTGGAATTTTCCGCCTTCGCCGGATATTGCCTATATGCCGACAATGTCCCATCGGGCGGTATTATCACCGGGCTTGGGCGCATTAATGGCACGGAAGCGGTAATCCTGGCCAATGACGCCACGGTGAAGGGCGGGACGTATTATCCCATTACCGTCAAAAAACATTTGCGTGCCCAGGAAATTGCCCAGGAAAATTATTTACCGTGCGTGTATCTGGTTGATTCCGGCGGCGCTTTTCTGCCGGCCCAGGACGAGGTCTTTCCCGATAGAGAGCATTTCGGACGCATTTTCTACAATCAGGCCCGCATGTCGGCGGCCGGTATTCCCCAGGTCGCCGTTGTCATGGGATCATGCACGGCGGGCGGCGCCTATGTGCCCGCCATGTCGGACGAAAGCATTATTGTCAAAGAACAAGGCACCATTTTTCTGGGCGGCCCGCCACTGGTGAAGGCGGCAACTGGCGAAATCGTGACCGCAGAAGAACTGGGCGGGGCCGACGTGCATTCGCGCATCTCGGGCGTCACCGACCACGTGGCCGAGGATGAAGACGAAGCCCTGGCGCTGGCCAGACAGGCAGTCAGCAATCTGAATTGGGTCAAGGAAGTGCAAGTGGACATGCGCGACCCCGCACCACCGCTGTATGATGCGGAAGAAATCAACGGGCTCGTCCCGACAGACTGGCGCATGCCGTTTGACGTGCGGGAAATTATTGCGCGTATTGTCGATGGCTCTGAATTTGACGAATTTAAACGAAAGTTCGGTGAAACCATCATTTGCGGGTTTGCCCATATCGAAGGTGTTCCGGTAGGCATCATCGCCAGCAACGGCATTCTATTTTCGGACTCGGCCCTTAAAACCACGCATTTCATCGAACTTTGCAGCCAGCGCAATATTCCGCTGGTCTTCCTGCAAAATATTTCCGGCTTCATGGTCGGCAAACAAGCGGAGGCGGGAGGCATTGCCAAGGACGGGGCCAAAATGGTCAGCGCCGTCGCTTGCGCCAGAGTACCGAAGTTCACGGTCATTATCGGCGGCAGCTTCGGCGCCGGAAATTATGCCATGTGCGGTCGGGCCTATGGCCCCCGGTTTCTCTGGATGTGGCCCAACGCCCGCATTTCGGTCATGGGCGGCCCACAAGCTGCCGGTGTTTTGGCCACCGTGCGCCGGGACGGGATCGAGGGCCGCGGCGATACATGGACCGACGAAGAAGAACAGGCCTTCAAACTGCCGATCTTGGACGTATACGAAAAACAGGGGCATCCGTATTATGCCTCGGCCCGATTGTGGGATGACGGCATTATCGATCCGAAAGACACCCGTCAAGTGTTGGGCATGGGCTTGCACGCATCGCTCAACGCACCTATCGAAAAAACCACTTTTGGCGTCTTCAGGATGTAATGACCATGACCGATAACGTTATTTCCATTGAACAATCAAACGGCGTCGCGACGCTGACGATGAACCGGCCGGACGTTCACAACGCTTTTGACGACGTATTGGTGGGTGAACTGGCGGCAGCGCTGGGGCCGCTGGCCGATGACGAAGATGTCTGGGCGATGGTTTTGAAAGGCGCCGGGAAAAGCTTTTCCGCCGGGGCCGATCTTAACTGGATGAAGCGCATGGCGGATTATACCGAGGCGGAAAACCTGTCCGACGCCAACGCCATGGCGGATATGCTGCGAGCATTGAATGAATTTCCCAAGCCCGTTATCGCCAAGGTGCAGGGTGCGGCCCTCGGTGGCGGGGTCGGGCTGGTGGCCTGCGCGGATATCGCCGTTGCCGCCGATGATGCTAAATTCGCCTTGTCGGAAGTCAAGTTGGGCCTGATCCCGGCGACGATTTCACCTTACGTTATCGCCGCCATCGGCGAACGCCAGTCGCGCCGCTATATGCTAACCGGAGAGCGTTTTGAAGCCATCGAGGCCAAGCGCATCGGCCTGATACATGCGGTGGTAGCGTCCACTGATCTTGATGCGGCAGTTGATGATGTTATCGGTGGACTGCTTGCCAACGGACCACTGGCCATGATCGAAACCAAGGCGTTGATCCGGAGCGTCGCCGGACGACCGATGGACAAGGCTATCAGTGCCGATACGGCGGCTAGAATTGCTAAAACCCGGGCCTCGGAAGAAGGCAGGGAAGGGGTGTTGGCTTTCCTTGAAAAGCGCCGTCCCGAATGGGGCTAGGGGCGGGCTTGAATTCACCCGCCGTAAGACGCCATGGCGGTGCTAAGCCGGTAAAAAAATATCCTTCATTGCTGATGTTCCTGTTTCCGCAAGGGGCCGGTGCCTTTAGGCTGTATGTCTTAAATCAAGGACACATAAACATGCAATTTCCCGGCAAAGTAAAAATGGTCGAAGTCGGTCCCCGCGATGGCTTGCAGAACGAGCCGGTCGCCGCTTCGACGGCTGCCAAAATCACCCTCATCAATGATCTCGCCGCCGCCGGGTTGAAGGCCATAGAAGCCGGCAGCTTTGTGTCTCCGAAATGGGTGCCGAAAATGGCTGATACGGCAGACGTCATGGCGGGAATTTCGCCCAGTGACGATGTCATCTATTCAGTGTTGGTGCCGAACATGCAGGGGTTCGAGGCGGCAAAAAAGTCCGGGGCCCGGGAAATCGCCGTCTTTGCTGCCGCATCTGAGGAGTTTTCCAATAAAAACCTCAATTGTTCCATTGAGCAAAGCCTGGACCGGTTCC
>JAZFSL010000270.1:0-8404 GCA_036446135.1 Rhodospirillales bacterium
CGCGTATCGCTGACCCCGGAACCGGGTGGCGACCGCACGCGCGAAGTCATCGTCGCCCAGGAAATTTTGCAAACAATGGGATTGCGGGCATTTGCGCCACTGGTGATATCGTGCCCCGGCTGCGGGCGGACGACATCGACCGTGTTCCAGGAGCTGGCGGAAAAAATTCAGACCTACGCCCGTGAGCGCATGCCCATATGGCGGCAAAACCACATCGGCGTTGAGAATATGAACCTGGCCGTCATGGGCTGCATCGTCAATGGCCCCGGCGAAAGCAAACACGCCGATATTGGCATCAGCCTGCCCGGCACCGGCGAGGAACCCGCCGCCCCGGTATTTATCGACGGCAAGAAAACGGTGACCCTGCGCGGCCCCAAGATCGCCGAAGAATTTCAGAAAATCATCGATGATTACGTCGACAGTCATTATCAGAAGCGTGACGGCAAAAACCCGTCGGTCGCCGCCCAGTAGCGGGCTTGATTAGCATGTCGGATTTACAGCCGCCTCGCGGCACCCACGACCTTTTGCCGGAAGACCAGCGCCGCCACCGGCATGTCACGGAAACGGCGCACGACATTGCAGCCCTCTACGGCTATGCGGAAATCTCGACGCCGATTTTTGAATCCACCGATGTCTTCAGCCGCACATTGGGCGAGACGTCGGATGTCGTGACCAAGGAAATGTACAGCTTCGAGGACAAGAAGGGCAGAAACCTGACGCTGCGCCCGGAAGGCACGGCGGGAGTGGCGCGGGCGTTTATTTCCGGCCTCAGGTCTCAGCCGTTGCCGCTGAAGTTTTTCTACCGGGGCCCGATGTTTCGCTATGAGCGCGCGCAAAAAGGACGCCAACGCCAGTTTCACCAGTTCGGCGTCGAATTGCTCGGCATCGCTGACCCGTTGGGCGATGTCGAAACCATTGCCATGGCCGCTCACATTCTTGATCGGCTCGGTCTCGCCGACAAGGTTGCGTTGCAGCTTAATACCTTGGGCGACAGCGATAGCCGCCAAGCCTACAACAAAAAGCTGGTCGGCTATCTCGGCACTCACAGGGCCAAGCTGTCACCAGACAGCCTGGCCCGATTGGATAGGAACCCGCTGCGGATTTTTGATTCCAAGGACGAAGGCGATCGTGAGGTTATCAAGGACGCACCGTTGTTGAGCGCTCATTTAAACGCTGCCTCTACGGCGTTCTTCGAAGACGTCAAGGCGGGGCTTGAGACTGCCGGGATCGATTTTGAATTAAATCCGCGTCTTGTCCGTGGCTTGGATTACTACTGTCATACGGCGTTCGAGTTCGTTACCGACACACTGGGCGCCCAAGGAGCGGTGGTGGCCGGTGGGCGCTATGACGGGCTGATTGAAATGATGGGCGGACCGCCGACGCCGGGTGTCGGCTGGGCCGCCGGGGTCGAACGGCTGGCCTTGATGATTGCGGCCCCGCCTGGACCGGGTCGCCCCATCGCCATCATGCCGGGTGGGGATAATGCCAAGGCCGAGGCGTTGGCGATAACCCAACGGCTTCGCCGGTCTGGTTTTTGCGTCGATCTCGGATTTTCCGGCAATCTCAAGAAACGGCTCAACCGGGCCGACAAGGGCAATGCCGTCGCCGCTGTCATTCTCGGCGATGATGAATTGGCAAAGAGCGCAGCAACCGTACGAGACATGGAAACGGGCGAGCAGACGGAAGTCTCCCTTTCGTCGTTGGAAGACCACCTCGCCCGCTACCGTTAGCGAGGTCGGCCGTGGCTAAACAAATTCTGCGCACCATGGTCGTCGGCGCCAATCACTGCTCCAGCGCCATGAGTCTGCGTGACCGCTTATTTGTCGAAGATGCCCAGGTACCGGGCGTCCTCGACCAATTACGCGCTGCCGGGCTGGACCAGGCGATGGTGTTATCGACCTGTGACCGGGTCGAGGTTTTGGCCCTGCACCCAGATCCGGAGGCGGCGGAAAAGAAAATTCTCGAAATTTTGGCCGGCCACGCCGAAGTCAACGTCGCCGATCTTGAAGGTCAGACCTATTTACTCAGTGACGACAACGCGGTGCGCCAGATCTTCATGGTGGCGGCGTCACTGGATAGCCTTGTCGTCGGCGAACCGCAAGTCTTGGGCCAGGTCAAGGCGTGTCACCGTCTGGCTAGTGAGGCGGGAATGACGATAAACGGGCTGGAAGCCATCCTGCAGGCGGCGTATTCGGCGGCCAAAAGAGTGCGCAGCGAAACCGCAATTGGTGAACGCCCGGTTAGCATCGCGGCTGCCGCCGCCCGTCTGGCGCAAGATCTACACGGCGACCTGAAACGCACGTCGGGCCTTCTGATCGGCACCGGAGAAATGGGTGAAATGGTGGCCGAAGCCATGCTTGGGGAAGGCCTCGGCAATCTTACGGTCACACACAGCGTTGAAAAAAGGGCCGAGGCTCTTGGCCGAACGCTGAATTGCCACGTCGCTAATTTTGATGACCTTGAAGGATTGCTGGACGAGGCGGATATCGTGCTGACGGCGCTCGGCACCCGGCGCCAGGTGCTCAGCGCCGATATGATGCTGGTGGCCATCCACCGGCGGCGCAAAAAACCGGTGTTTCTGGTCGACACCTCTCTGCCCGGCGACATCGACCCGGTGGTCAACCGTATCGAAGAAGCTTTTTTGTATGATCTGGCCGACCTCGAAGGCGTGGTCATGGCCGGGCGCGTTACGCGTGAGTCGGCAGCCGAAGGGGCAGCCAAGATCATCGACGAGGAAATCGGCAATTTTTTACAGGGCCGCGCCGAACGGGTGGCGGTGCCGGCGTTGAACGATCTGCGTGGTCATTTTGAAGAGGTCCGCGAACAGGTATTGGCGGAATCCGGTAATGACGCCGATAAGGCAACGCGCTTGCTGGTCAACCGGTTGCTGCACGACCCGTCGCAAGTCATGCGCGCCGATGCCGCCGGGGCCGCCGAAGAAAATGACGCTGGCGGTTGGTCGGCGGTGGAAGACGTCATCCGCCGCTTGTTCGGCCTCAAGGGCCCCAGGGCCCCCAAGGAGTAAATAAACGTGAGTTTGGATGAAAACCTGGACCGGGTGGTTGCCCGTTATGCCGAATTGTCGAACTTGATGTCGTCGGGCACGCCGTCGTCGTCGGATGAATTTGCCAGGATGGGCAGGGAATATGCCGAGCTGACGCCGGTAGTGGAAGCCGTCAACGAACTGCGCCAGGCGCAAGCCGAAGCTGCCGATTTGGCTGGCATGATGACCGATGCGGACACAGACGCCGATATGAAGGCAATGGCCGAAGAAGAATTTGCCGTCTTGAAAGAAAAAATTATAGTCCTGGAAAATAAACTGCTGGTGATGCTGCTGCCCAAGGACACGGCGGATTCCAAGAATGCGCTGCTGGAAGTTCGCGCCGGCACCGGCGGTGACGAGGCGGGCCTGTTCGCCGCCGACCTGTTTCGTATGTACCAGCGTTTTGCCGAAGTCCATAAATGGAAGTTCGAACTCATTAGCCTCAATGAAACCGGCATCGGCGGGTATAAGGAGGCCATAGCGTCGATCTCGGGCCAGGCGGTGTTTTCCCGGCTCAAGTTCGAGTCCGGCGTGCATCGGGTGCAGCGCGTCCCGGCGACCGAATCCAGTGGCCGCATCCATACATCGGCGGCCACCGTCGCCGTTATGCCGGAAGCTGAAGAAGTCGATATCAAGATCGAGGACAAGGATCTGCGCATCGACGTGTTTAGGGCATCCGGCCCCGGCGGGCAGTCCGTCAACACCACCGATTCAGCCATCCGTATCACCCATATCCCGACCGGCGTCGTCGTTATCCAGCAAGACGAAAAGTCGCAGCACAAGAACAAGGCCAAGGCCATGCGGGTCTTGCGCGCGCGGATCTATGATGCCGAACGCCAGAAAGTTGACGACGAACGGGCGGCGGCGCGCAAAAGCCAGGTCGGCTCCGGCGACCGTTCGGAACGTATTCGCACTTATAATTATCCGGAACGCCGGGTTACCGATCACCGCATCAATTTGACGCTGCACAAGCTGGAACGCGTCATGGACGGCGAACTTGATGAGATGATCGATGCGCTGAGCACCGACGATCAAGCGAAGCGGCTGGCGGAAATAAAATGAGCGCTCAGGTGGCAACCATTGTGGACGAACAACTGGGCTATTGGATAAAAGGCGCCGTGCTCCGCCTGGAGTGCGCCGGTATCGACAGCGCCCGGCTCGATGCCCGCCTGCTGGCGGGCCATGTGCTGGATTGGGGGGCGGAGAAAGTTCTGAGCTATCCAGAATACGCGCTTTCAAAACATCAACGAGAACAACTGGAAATCTTGCTTGTGCGCAGGGAGCGTCGCGAGTCTCTGGCAGCGATCACCGAGGTGAAAGAGTTCTGGGGGCTGGAATTCTGCGTTACCGGCGATACCTTGGTGCCGCGCCCGGATTCCGAAACGCTTATTGAAGCGGCGCTGACGGCAGTTGCGGACAAGCAACGGGAGTTGCGGATTCTCGATCTCGGCACCGGCACGGGGTGTTTGCTTTTGTCGTTGCTGTCGGAATTTCCCAATTCCTGGGGGCTCGGCGTCGATGTGTCTGAAGCCGCGCTTTTGGTGGCCGAGAAAAACGCTTCCCGCTTGGGCCTGGCAGGGCGGGCGGCGTTTGTGATTTCCGATTGGGGTGCAACAATCGCATCCCGGTTTGATCTCGTCGTTTGCAACCCGCCTTATATTGCCGATGAGGAATTCGCCGATCTGGAAGATGAAGTGTCGCGCTTCGAGCCGCGCCTGGCGCTTGCCGGCGGCGCGGGCGGGCTGGATTGTTATCGCGCCCTGGCGCCGCGTCTAAGTCCCTTGTTGGCGCCCGGCGCGGGCATTTTTATTGAGGTCGGGGTGACGCAGGCAACTGCCGTTAGTGCGCTATTGTCTGACCAAGATATTGAGGTTATTGGCGTTTTAAACGATCTGTCCGATAACGCGCGTGTGGTAGAAGGGCAACAATCCTTTTAAAATAACTCCAGAAAAGGGTTGGAATAATAGGATGAACCGTCTACCTTGAATTTGTAAGTGGCCCGTAGGGCTGCAGGGAGCACCACGCTCCGAAGCGGTGGTGACCTCTTAAATTTTCCCACGTAAAGCCGAATAGGCTGGTCCGAGAAAGTAGGTCCGAACGGGTGTTCGGACCGTGGCCGAGTTGGGAATGGAAAACACTTAAACAATAAGTCAAAGGCATGATGAAACAAGGTTCGAACAACAGACGTTCGCGTTCCCGTGGAAGCAACAAACGTAATTCCGGAGGCGGGGGCGGCGGTAAAAATCATTTTGAAAGCAACGGTCCGGATGTGAAAATCCGCGGCAACGCGCGACAGGTTCAAGAAAAATACCAGGCCCTGGCCCGCGATGCGGCGTCTGCCGGTGACCGGGTTACGTCGGAAGCCTATCTGCAGTTTGCCGAGCACTACTACCGTGTCTCCAACCCCGAAGGGGGTAGCGGCAAGGCGCAAGGCCAGGAGCAAGGCCAGAACCAGGATCAGAAACAAAGGCAGAACAAGCCCCAGCGCGTAAGCAAGCCCCAGGCCCGGCCGGCGCAGAAACCCGCCGCCGTCAAAGCGCCTGATGATGATACGGATGCCGTCGCACCTGAAACTCTGGGCGAAGCCGAGGTTATCGATACGTCCCCTGCCGCCCTTGCCGCTGTCGTCAGCAAACGCGAAGCCGCCGAGGCGGAAGCCCGCGACGCCGCCGACGCGCCTTCGGACATCACCATTGAGCCGGCAGCGTCCTAAATAAAGTCTTCGGAATTACCGAATTTTTCCCGGCTATGCCGGCGGGGTAAGATTGTCCCCGGCGTTGACCTGCCCTGGCTGGATGACGCGGCCATACACGCCCATGTCGATGTGGCCGAAACCGCGCTGCAAATCTTTTACCAGGTTGAGGTCGCGTTCCCCCGTCCTGGGGTCGACATTGGTCGCGCCACAGCGGTTGATGCGTTTGGTGATGCTTAGGCGCGCCCCGCCCAGCGTTATCTCTTTGCTGACCCACTGGAATTCTTCCCAGGCTTCCAACCCTTCGAGATAGAAATTGCCGCGAAATCTGAGAGGGTCAATGTCGGCGCCGGTGACGCGCTGCAAATCCTTGACGCTGGCGAGGTTGATGAAGGAGACAACGGCGTTGTGATGATCGGACAACGTTCCTTCGGCCTCGGCTTGCACCAGTTTCGGGCGGCCCTTGGCTTCCTCGCCCATGTAAGCGGCAAAAAATTCTTCAATCATAGCGCGTCCGACGGGCGTCGTGATGTCGCCCTTGGCGACGGGGCGGCCCTTGCGTTCGATGGTCAGGATGCCGGCTTCGGGGTCGAGGGCGGTTTTCAGCTTGGCCAGTTTCTCATTGCCCATGAGCGACAAGAAGAAGGTTTTCTCCATCCAGGAGATGATCCGCCCATCGGTCTTTGTCGTGCCCAGCGCCATGGCGTAATGCCGGTCGCCGGGCATCGCCTGTCCCTCGGCCAGCGCTACGCCGTCAAGGGCTTCAGGCGTCAGTCCCTTGACGGGGTAACGGTAGATTTTGGTAACGTTGATGCTCATCGCCGAACAATTGCCTCCCGGCGCGACTAAGTCAACGGCTTCAAGGGCTTGCGCCCCTCACCATTTATCCCATATCTAGGGGGATAAGGTCATGATCCTGAGAGGCTTTCCCCATTGCCTGCCGCTACGGGGGCCTGGAAATCCTGCTCTGAAAGGGTTTTGAGACAATGGAATTCGAAAATTTCACCGAGCGGTCGCGCGGTTTCATCCAGTCGGCCCAGACTTTGGCGCTTGGCTCCAGCCACCAGCAATTGACGCCGCTGCACCTGTTGAAAATTCTGCTGGACGACAAAGAGGGGCTGGCGGCCAACCTGATCAGGGCTGCCGGTGCTGACGCCAAAAAGGCGTTTGGCCTCACAGAGACGGCGCTCGGCAAATTACCGAAAGTCGAGGGATCGGGGGCACAGACGTTTCTGGCCCCGGAAACAGCACGCTTGTTTGAGCAGGCGGCGGAGATTTCCGAAAAGGCCGGTGATAGATTTGTTACCGCAGAGCGGTTGCTGCTCGCCATCGCGCTGGCCACCGGCACGGTTGCTGCCAAGGTGCTTGCCGACGCCGGCCTGACGCCTGAGTGTCTGAATACAACGATCAACGATTTTCGCCAGGGCCGCACGGCGGATAGCCGCACGGCGGAAGATAACTATGATGCGCTGAAAAAATACGCCCGCGACCTGACCGACGCCGCCCGGGAAGGCAAAATCGACCCGGTCATCGGCCGCGATGAAGAAATCCGCCGAACCATTCAAGTTTTATCCCGGCGCACCAAGAACAACCCGGTCCTCATCGGTGAGCCCGGCGTTGGTAAGACCGCCATCATCGAAGGGCTGGCGATGCGCATCGTTAGCGGCGACGTACCGGAAAACCTGAAAACCAAACGTCTGATGTCGCTGGACCTGGGGGCGCTGATTGCCGGGGCCAAGTTCCGTGGCGAATTTGAGGAACGGCTGAAGGCGGTGTTGGAGGAAGTGACGGCGTCGACCGGCGAAGTCATCATGTTCATCGACGAAATGCACACTATCATCGGCGCCGGGGCGGCGGAAGGCTCCATGGATGCCTCCAACCTGCTGAAACCTGCCTTGGCCCGCGGCGAATTGCACTGCGTCGGCGCGACGACGCTCGACGAATATCGCAAGCACGTGGAGAAAGACGCGGCCCTGGCCCGGCGCTTTCAGCCGGTGTTAGTTTCCGAGCCGACGGTGGAAGACACCATTTCTATCCTTCGCGGTATCAAGGAAAAATACGAGTTGCACCACGGGGTCAGGATTCAAGACGCGGCCCTGATATCGGCGGCGACACTATCGAACCGCTATATCGCCGATCGTTTTTTGCCCGATAAGGCCATCGACTTGATGGATGAGGCGGCGTCGCGCCTGCGCATGGAAGTTGATTCCAAGCCTGAAGAAATCGACGAGCTGGACCGCCGCATCATTCAGTTAAAGATCGAGCGAGAAGCCCTGAAAAAAGAACCCGACGAGGCATCCAAGGAGCGTCTGAAGAAGTTGGAAAAAGATTTAACCGGCCTCGAGGCCTCGTCTGCCGCCTTGACCAAAAAGTGGGAATCAGAAAAAGGTGCGCTCGCCGACGTTACCAAGGTCAAAGAAGAGCTCGACCGCGCCCGCATGGCGCACGACCGCGCCCTGCGGGAAGGCAAGTTCGAAGAAGCCGGCGAGTTGCAATACGACCTGATCCCCAGGCTCGAAGGCGAAATCGAAAAAGCCGAAAGCACCAATCACGACGCCGAAGACCTGATGGTGGAAGAGGCCGTTACGTCCGAACACGTGGCCGGGATTGTCTCGCGCTGGACCGGCGTTCCCGTCGACAAGATGCTGGAAGGCGAGCGCGAGAAACTG
>JAZFSL010000271.1:0-2583 GCA_036446135.1 Rhodospirillales bacterium
TGCCCGACGGGGGCGTTGAAGGATCTATCCGACGTCGGCGTTATGCCCAAGAATCTGCGCAACAAGACCACCACGACCTGTGGCTATTGCGGGGTCGGCTGTGCCATCGAGCTGGAAACAGAATTGGGCAAGGTGGTTGCGGTTAATCCCTCGTCCGTGTCGGACGCCAACATCGGCAATCTATGCGTCAAGGGCCGTTTCGGTATGGACTTCATTCATCATCCCGACCGTTTGACGCAGCCGCTGATGCGCCGCGGCGGCAAGGACAGCCCCCTTGAGCCGGCAACCTGGGATGAGGCAATCGCCTTTGCGGCCAAGCGCTTCAATGAGGTTAAGGCCGAGCACGGCGCCCATGCGCTTGCCGGCCTGACGTCGGCACGCGCCACCAATGAGGATAATTTCGTTTTCCAGAAGATGGTCCGCTGCGCCTTCGGCACCAACAACATCGACCACTGCGCCAGGCTCTGCCATATGGCGTCGGCCGTGGCGTTGAAAAAAGCCGTCGGCTCCAGCGCCCCGTCCGCTTCAAGCCCTGATGTGCGCATGGCCATGGCCTTCATCATCTGCGGATCAAACACTTCCGTGACCCACCCGGTTATTTCAAGCCAGGTGTTCAAGGCCAAGTATGAAAGCGGCGCCAAGCTTGTCGTCATCGACCCTAGGCGCATCGAAATGGTCGATCACGCCGATGTCTGGCTGCGGCCTAAGAACGGCACCAATGTCGCCGTGCTGAACGGCATCGCCCGCATCATCTGGAAGGAGGGGTTGGCCAACGACGAATTCATCGACGCACGGACAGAAAACTGGGAGCCCTACATCAAGAGCCTGGAAAAATATACCCCTGAGTATGTTGAAGAGCTTTCCGGCGTGCCGCAGGACCGGCTACGCGAAGCTGCTTTGTATTACGGCAAGGCAGAGCGCGGCATGCTGTTGTGGGGCATGGGCATCACCCAGCACCTGACCGGTGTCGATGGCGCGCTGGCCATGGCCAACCTGTCGCTTATGTCGGGTCATGTCGGGCGGCCCGGCACCGGTTTTATTCCGCTGCGCGGCCAATCCAACGTGCAAGGCTGTTCCGACATGCAGGGCCAGCACAACAACCTGCCCGGCTACCACGACATCAAGGACCCGGACGACCGCGCCAAGTTCAAGGAAGCTTGGGGGGTGACCATGCCGGAAGACGAATTTCTGACGGTTATCGAAATGGAAGAGGGTGCCATTGAGGGCCACGTCAAGGCCATGTACATCATGGGCGAGAACCCCATGGGCTCAAGTCCCGACATTGATGAAGTGGAGCAGGGCCTGAAGGGGCTCGAATTTTTCGTCGTCCAGGATATGTTCCTGTCCGAGACGGCAGCCCTGGCCGATGTCGTTTTCCCGGCTGCCAGCTTCGCTGAAAAGGATGGCACATTTACCAACACCGAGCGCCGCGTACAACTTGTCCGCAAGGCCGTCGAACCGCCCGGCGAGGCGCGCGCCGACTGGGAAATCGTTTGCGACCTGTCGACTGCCATGGGCTTCCCGATGAGCTATCCGGGTGCCGAGGAAATCATGGACGAAATATCCTCGCTTGTGCCGTCCTATGCCGGCATGCGCTATGACCGCCTCGGCGGCAGTGGCTTACAGTGGCCCTGCTTTGATAACGAACACCCCGGCACCCGTTTCCTTTATGAGGACGACTTCCCGACGGAATCCGGCAAGGGTTTGTTCCATGCCGTCGATCAGGATGACACGGGCGTTGAGGGCCTGGATGCGGCGGATGATGAATATCCGTTGAACCTCAACACGGGCAGGCTGCTCGAGCACTATCACACGGGCACCATGTCCAGACGTTCCAAGGGGCTGGATCATATGCGGCCCGAAGGTGAGGTCGAGGTGCACCCCGAGGACGCGCGCCGTTACGATCTCGACGACGGCTGCATGGGACGCATCGTCACCAAGCGCGGGTCCATTGACGTCAAGGTCTTCATCACCGATAAGACGCCGGAGGGTACGCTGTTCTACCCCTTCCACTTCGCAGAGGCGCCTGCAAACCGGCTGATCGCCGCTACGTTCGACAAGGCTTCGCAAACTCCAGCCTACAAGCGAACCGCAGCAAGGATCGGGCGTATCCAACAGAAATAAGATGCGCCCGTATCGTAACTTAGTGTTGCGGGACGTACCGACTCATGGGCCTAAATGAGTCTGGACTTTGATCCGTAAGATACTGAAACCCAATGTCCGCTTTTAGCTATTAGCGGACTCTTTGCCGCACCCTGATTTATGTCTGCTTTACCCCCAAAAGCGGACATCGGTGTAAAGCCGGAAAACCCGCTTATGGCCCGAAGCAGACATTAAGGGGGGCATACAAAATATTCAGATCAACATTATCCGGATCTTTTAAAACCTCCGCATATGTCACGTCACGCGCCAGCGGTTCTGCTGCATTGGTACTCTTTTGATGGCACCGGTGGCGCACCAGCCCACAAGGACGAATATAAGGATATTGCTTTTATTACGTATTTTGCAGAAGTCCGATGATGCATACATTACCGCTAACAATCATGTTCCCAAAAAATTTAAACGGAAGAATATGATCCAACA
>JAZFSL010000272.1:0-2852 GCA_036446135.1 Rhodospirillales bacterium
GCCGTCGGCGCCCCTTCGTAAAACGCCAATTCCATATTCGGAATATCATCGGCCCGGGGCAGCGCATAATCGATTAACGAGCCGGTCACCAACTGGCCGGTGTCTTCATCGTAATAGGCTTCTTCCATCAACGCCTGGCCGATGCCCTGGGCGACACCGCCCATGACCTGACCGTCGGCCAGCTTGGGGTTGATGATGGTGCCGAAATCATCGACCACCCAATAACCATCAACGCTGATTTTCCCGGTTTCCGGATCGATCTCGACCTCGGCGGCGTGGCAACCGTTGGGGATCGAAATAATGCCCCTCTCGAACGTCGAACCCACATTCAGGCCGCCCGGCTCCATGCTATCAGGGCACTTCGACGGGTCGAACGACGCATCGATAATGTCGCGCATGGTCATGGAATGATTGGTGCCGGGCTCGGCAAAGGCGCCGTCTTCGAAGGTAATTTTATCCGGCGTTGTCTCAAATATATGCGCCGCCAGGGCTTTGCCTTTTTCGATCACCTCGCCCGCCGCCTGCTTGACGGCACTGCCGCCGACTTCCAGATTACGCGATCCCCCATGGCCGCCGCCGATGGGCGTTTTGTCCGTATCGGCCTGATGATAGCGAATGTCATCAAAGGCCAGCCCCAAATTTGCCGACAGGATTTGCGGCATGGCGGTTTCGTGTCCCATGCCGGTGGACTGGCTGCCGACGGCAAGATCGACAGTGCCGTCGGTATTAAACGTGACGCCGGCGAATTCCTTCGGCCCGCCGCCGGTGCATTCCATATAGGGCGCAATGGCAAATCCGCGGCGCAGTCCCTTGTCCCGACTGGCTTTGAGCCGGGCATCGAACCCGGCGCGATCAGAAAGTTTGATCGTGCGCTCGAAAACTTCGGGGAAATCGCCGCAATCCACATCCAGCCCCATGGGGGTTTTCATGGGCAAGGCGTCGGCAGGAATCAAATTCATCCGCCGCAGCTCAACCGGGTCCATGCCCAGCTCGCGGGCCGCCTTTTCCACCACGCGTTCGATCTGGAACGATCCTTCGGGCCGCCCCGCGCCCCGGTAGGGGTCCATGGGGTGCGTGTTGGTGAACACGGCTTTGGCCTGATAATACATGGCATCGAACCCATATGGCCCGCCCTGGGTGCGGGCCGAGCCGCCGGTCGGCGTGAACGGACCGATCGTCCAGCAAAACGCGCCAATGGCGCCGATGGTGGTAGTGCGCAGGGCCAAAAACTTGCCGTCCTTGGTCAGCGCCATTTCCAACGTGCTTTCCTGGCCGCGCCCGTGGGTGTCGCCGACAAAACTTTCCGACCGGGTGTTGATCCACTTCACTGGCCTGCCCAGACGTTTTGCCGCATACAGGATCAACGGCGGTTCGGGATAGGCGCCGTTTTTGACGCCGAACCCGCCGCCCACATCAGGAGCAATATAGTGCAGTTTCTCTTTCTCGATCCCCAACACCTGCTCGGCAAAGATGTCGCGGTTGGCGTGCACGTTTTGGGTCGCGTTATATAAAAGATAACTGTCCGTTTTGGCGTCATAACTGGCGATGGCGCCCCGAGGCTCGATCGGCACCGCCGTCACCCGGTTATTAAAAACATCCAGCGTGACAACGTGGTCAGCTTTATTAAAAGCCGCCTCAGTCGCCGCCGCGTCGCCCAGTTCAAAATCCAGGCACAGGTTGTTCGGGATGTCGTCCCAAATCTGGGGCGCACCGTCCAGCAAGGCTGCCTTGGGGTCAACGACCACGTCCAGGGCGTCATAATCAACATCGACCAGTTCGGCGGCCTCGATGGCGATGGCAACGGTTTCCGCCACCACCAGGGCTACCGGCTCGCCGGCATAACGGACGTTATCCATAGCCAGGCAATGGCGCGGCGGCTCGGCCAGATCCATATCGTTTCGGCCTTTTCGGATCGCCGTCTTCGTCGGCATGTGACCGAAGCCTTCTTTTTTCCAGTCGTCCGGCGTCACCACCAGCAACACACCGTCCATGGCCAAGGCGTCGGTTGTATCAACGGCATTGATTTTTGCATGGGCATGGGGTGAGCGCACCACCACGCCATAGGCCTGGCCATCCAGGTTGATGTCGTCGATATAATTACCTTTGCCGGTCAAAAACCGTTCGTCTTCGGTGCGGACAAGCGATTGGCCAATTGTTGAAATGCTCATGCTGCCTCCACCGCCCCGGCCACAGCACGCGCCGCCATGACGCCGATTAGATGCGCCCGGTATTCAGCCGACGCATGTATGTCATTGTTAAGGTCATCCGCTGGCACGGCAATATCCTTGATCGCCGCCGGGGTGAAATCCGCAGTTAAGGCTTGTTCCATTTCCGGGACGCGGAACACGCAAGGCCCGGCGCCGGTCACGGCGAGCTTGACGCCATCGGACGTGCGACAAACAAAAACCCCGACCATGGCGTAGCGCGACGCCGGGTTGCCGAATTTGGCGTATCCCGCCTCTTTGGTCGCCGGGAAATCAACTTTGGTGATCAGCTCGCCTTTTTCCAGGGCCGTTTCGAACATGCCGATAAAAAAATCATCGGCGGCAATGTCGCGCCGGTCCGTATGGATGGTCGCGCCCAGCGCCATTAGGGCGGCGGGATAATCCGCCGCCGGGTCGTTGTTGGCGATGGCTCCGCCAAGGGTGCCCCGGTTGCGCACGTGCGGATCGCCGATACCACCCGCAAGTGCTGCCAGCGCCGGTATTGCCTGTTGAACTTCACCGTTTGCGGCGACGTCCGCATGGCTGGTCATGGCGCCGATGCTGACGACGTCGCCCGCTATGGAAATACCCTTAAGGTCTTCGATCGCGCCCAGGTCAATGACATCCGACGGCATCGACAGGCGTTGT
>JAZFSL010000273.1:0-3842 GCA_036446135.1 Rhodospirillales bacterium
ATCACCCCCTTCGGCGGGAAGATGATCTTGTTATAGCTCGCAACAACGTCGGTGGCGGTGAGCGGCGAGCCGTCATGGAACGTGACGCTCCGGTGAATCTTGAAGGTGTACTTCTTGCCGCCGTCCGCCGGTTTGGGCACCGCGATGCACAGATCGCAGACGAAGTCGGTGGTCGACGAGGCGTTGTCCGGGTTTATCCGGATCAGCACACTGTAAAAAGGCGCCACCCGTTGAAGCATGGCAAAGGTCCATTCGCGGTGCGCATCGAAGGTGGGTGCTCCGCCCGCGACGACGAAAGTCAGGATGCCGCCGCGCTTGGGCGTCTCGGCGGCGAGGCTTACGGTGGCGGACGCTATGACGGTTGCCGCCAACGTCACAGCGGACAACTCTCTTACGAGATTAACTGCCTTAGGAACATGCATTAGATCTCCCCCCGAATGGTGGTGAGAAAACCTGCAGCATAGTCTTTATTACAACTTTTTAATAGTCGCTTTGATCTAGATCAAATTTAGAAAAATATAGTTAAAATACGAAAGCTGCGTAGGTCCGCTTTTGGCTATTAGCGGACATTCAGCCGCACCCTGAATTATGTCCGCTTTACCCCCGAAAGCGGACATAGCCGATGATAACCACCAATATCTGCGATTGAACCATAGCCGACCTTACAATGGTGAAACTGATTGCTTTAAGTCACAACAACAGCATGGGATATTGTCGGCAGTTGTTTATTGGGAGGGAACTATGAAATCAAGAATAGTGAGAGTTAATGAAGGCTCAACCAAGCTGGCGCCGGCGGATAAATTCGTTGGTCAGGTATTGCAGGATCAAGTGTTCGTGCCGGAAGATCCTTCGCGGCTTCGGGTCACCCGCGTTACCTTCACGCCGGGCGGACGAACCAACTGGCACGCCCATGCTGTGGGCCAAATTCTGTATGTTTTGTCGGGCGCAGGGCGTTTTCAACTTGACGGAGAAGCGGTGCAGGAAATTCTGCCTGGTGACACAGTCGTTATTCCTCCTAATACACGCCATTGGCATGGCGCCGCATCTGACCAAATGATGTGTCATCTGGCGCTGTCGGAGACTGATGACACAGGTGCGGCAACAGACTGGCTGGAACCCGTCAGCGAGGCGGATTATACGGCGGCTACAACCTAGACCACAGAAGGTTTAACTCACAGAGAGTTGGTAACTAGAAAGCGTGCGCCGCAATATCGGGCGCGGCATCGAGCCGGATTGAGCAACTTCTCGGGAGCAAAAATATGGATTTACAACTTAATAATCGAACCTGTCTCATCACCGGCGCCAGTCAGGGAATTGGAAAAGGCACAGCAAGGGTTATGGCGGCCGAAGGGTGTCGCGTCGCCATCTTGGCGCGGCGGAAGGCCCTATTGGACAGGCTGGCCGATGAGATTGCTGAGACCGGCGCGACACGACCCCAGGTCATCGACGAAGACACCACCGAAGAGGGGGCGCCGGAGCGAATCCGTGATCGTGTGTATGATGCCCTGGGTGGCATTGACATCATCGTCAATTGCGCCGGCGGGTCGCGGCCAATCCCTTGGGATGCCCCCGACGATGCGTGGCATGAAGGCATGACCCTCAATTTCGAGATGCTCCGGCGCCTGACGCAACAGTTCATTCCGAAAATGCGCGAACAACAATGGGGGCGGATTATCAACATCACCGGGACCAGCGAACCGGGCGCCGTCAATATCGCGTCCTCGGCAAAAGCGGCGGTGCATGCCTGGGCAAAAGGCTTGTCACGTGTGCTGGCGCCAGATGGTATCACCATCAACTGCCTGCCCCCGGGACGCATCAACAGCGAGCAAATCCTCAATAAGGTCCACCCCGACCCGGACGAACGGCAAGCCTTCATCGAAGCAAACATTCCGGCTGGTTATTTCGGAGAGCCCGAAGACATGGCGCACCTAATCGCATTCCTGTGCTCGCCGCTTGCCCGTTATATTACCGGAGAGGTAATCCACGTGGATGGCGGGATGCGCCGCTTCGCCTTCTAGTTCTTTCGCCATTACCAGTTTCTAGATACGCGGCAATGTCCGCTTTTGCTATTAACGGACATTCAAGGACAGCCTGAATTAGGTCCGCTTATCCCCCGAAAGCGGACATTTTTTAGGTAGTCGAAAAGAGTCCGCTAATGACCCAAAGCGGACATACCGAGTTTGCCCGAGCCCTGAAAGCTAGGGCCCATCCGCAATAAAATGGAAGTTGTAAACGGCTTACTCTAAGCTAACCTTGTCCTTTGAAGGGGGGAGATGTGAGTGGTTGAGGAAGGCGTTACCCGAAAACTTGCCGCTATTCTGGCGGCTGATGTCGTTGGTTACAGCCGCCTCATGAGCATCGATGAGACGGGAACGCTGGCGAGGATGACGGCGCACCTTGAGGAGATATTCAAGCCCGCGATCTCTGAACATAAAGGCCATGTCGTTAAAACAACGGGCGATGGGTTGTTGGCCGAGTTCGCCAGCGCTGTTGAAGCCGTTGAGTGCGCCGTGCAAATCCAGACATCGATGGCGGACCGGGTCAGCGACGAGCCCGAAGACCGCCGGGTGACGTTCCGTATCGGTATCAATTTGGGCGACATCATCTTCCAAGACGGTGATATCTTTGGCGACGGCGTCAACGTAGCGGCGAGGATTGAAGCCCTGGCCGAGCCTGGAGGGGTTTTTATCTCGCAGTCCATATTCGATCAGATTTCAGGCAAACTCGATATCCCCATGGAAGACCGGGGCGAGCATGAGGTTAAGAATATCTCCCGTCCGGTTCAGGTATACGCTGTCCGGTTGCAAGGCTCAGCTACCCCATCTGTGTCCAGGGACGCGGTGATCTCCGACAAGCCGTCAATCGCGGTATTGGCTTTCGACAACATGAGCGGCGACCCGGAGCAGGAATACTTCTCCGACGGTATAACGGAGGACATTATCACCTCGCTGTCGAAGCTGCCTCAGTTGCTCGTGATCGCCCGAAATTCGAGCTTCACCTACAAGGGCAGGGCCTTGAAGATACCGGACATTGGTAAAGAACTGGGGGTGCGCTACGTGATTGAAGGCAGCGTCCGCAAAGCCGGCAACAAGGTCAGGATCACCGCACAGCTGATCGATTGCAGCACCGGCGGCCATCTATGGGCCGAGCGTTTTGACCGGGAACTGACGGACATTTTCGCCGTGCAAGACGAGGTGACCCAGGAGATCGTTTCGGCGATGGCCGTCAATCTTACCGGCGACGAGCGCGAACGGCTGAAAGCCAGCGGTACGAACAACCTGGAGGCATATGACTACCTCCTCCGCAGCCGCGAACAATTTCTGCTGGATTCTAATGAGGGAAACACCCAGGCCCAAGAACTGCTCAAGCGGGCGATAGAACTCGATCCCGGCTATGCGCTTGCTTACGCCCACCTTTCCTATACCCAAACGATTAACTACCTCAATCAATGGAACGAGGCTACCGATCGACCTCTGGAGCACGGCTATGAACTTGCGCAAAAGGCTGTCGCGCTAGACGGCGCCCATCCACGTGCTCATCATGCGCTGGGAATCGTTTACCTTTGGAAAAGGCAACACGATAAAAGCATTGCGGAACATGAGAGAGCGATCGCGCTGGACCCTAACTTTGCTACCGGGCATGGTTCACTTGGCTTAACGCATCACTATGCGGGAAACTCGGAGAAAGCGATCGAACTGCTCAATCATAACATACGCCTTGATCCGCATTACCACGACGTTCGATTGCATTGGTTGGCGCAAGCGTATTTTCAGCTCGGGCGCTACGAGGAAGCAATAAACCATCTCAAACGACGTTTGATACGTAAGCCGGATACGGACATT
>JAZFSL010000274.1:0-6296 GCA_036446135.1 Rhodospirillales bacterium
AGCTCGTCGCCAAACAGCGACAACCGCCAGGCCCGGTCTTCCATGTGCGACGGAAAAATCTCGATGACGTCGCCCCGTACACGGAAGGAACCGCGAAAAAAATTAACGTCGTTGCGGCGGTATTGCAGCTCGACCAGGTCATTGAGCAAGTCCCGATGATTGCACCGCCCACCGGCCTTTAGTTTCACCACCATCTCGGCATAGGTTTCCACCGCGCCGATACCGTAAATGCACGACACCGACGCGACGATGATGGTGTCGGTGCGTTCCAGCAAGGAGCGTGTGGCGGCGTGGCGCATGCGGTCGATCTGTTCATTGATGGAGGCGTCTTTTTCGATAAACGTGTCTGTGCGCGGCACATAGGCTTCAGGTTGGTAATAATCATAGTACGAGACAAAATATTCCACCGCGTTGTCGGGGAAAAATTCTTTCATCTCGCCATACAACTGTGCCGCCAGGGTCTTGTTGGGGGCTAGCACCAGCGCCGGGCGCTGAATGTTTTGGATGACGTGGGCGATGGTGAACGTCTTGCCAGACCCGGTAACGCCCAGTAATACCTGGTCGCGCTCGCCGGATTTAACGCTCTTGGTCAAGTCCCGAATAGCCTCGGGCTGGTCACCGGCGGGCTCAAATGGCGACGACAACTGGAACGGTTTTCCGCCGGGAGCGGGGCTGCGTTTGGGAGCCTGAAAAATTTCCGGAATAGCCATCCGCCTGTTATATGGCGGATGGGCAGCCTCCGGCAAGCAATCGGTTTCCTCGCTTGCACCGGGCTTTTTGCAGGCGTAATCTCCGCGACAGAACAAGTCCGATACATAATTTTTCACCACCAACCGAGGTCCAAACTGATGTCTTTCGTCGCCACCCGCCTGAGTCTGGTAAAACCCAGCGCCACCATCGCCGTCACCCAGAAGGCCCGTGACCTTAAAGCGCAAGGCCGCGACGTCATCGGTCTCGGCGCCGGCGAGCCTGATTTCGACACGCCGGAACATATTATCGAGGCGGCGAAAAAGGCCATGGACGACGGCTTGACGCGCTATACGGCGGTCAACGGCATCCCTGAATTGCAAGAAGCCATCGTCGCCAAGTTCAAGCGCGACAACGGGCTGGATTATACCGTCGATGAGGTCACCGTCGGCTGCGGCGGTAAGCAGATCATCTTCAACGCCTTCATGGCGACGGTCGACCCGGGCGACGAGGTCATCGTGCCGGCCCCTTACTGGGTATCTTACGGGGATATCCCGCTATTGTTCGAGGCCAAGACCGTCTTGGTCGAGTGCACGGCGGAAAACGGTTTCCGCATGACGCCGGAAGACCTGGAAGCCGCCATCACACCCAAAACCAAGTGGCTGGTGCTAAACTCGCCGTCCAACCCGTCCGGCGCCGCCTATTCCAAAGACGACCTTAAGGCGCTGGCCGCAGTGCTGATGGCTCACCCCAATGTGTGGATACTAACCGACGATATTTATGAGCACATTATCTATGACGGGTTCGAATTTTTCACCATCGCCCAGGTTGAACCGGGCCTGAAGGACCGCACGTTGACGCTGAACGGCATGTCCAAGGCCTATTGCATGACCGGCTGGCGTGTCGGCTATGCTGCCGGACCGGTGGAACTGATCAAGGCGATCACCAAGGTCCAATCGCAATCAACGACACACACGTCGTCCATCAGCCAGGCGGCGTCAGTGGCTGCATTGAACGGCCCACATGATTTTATCGCCGATCACAACAAGATTTTTCAGGAACGCCGCGATTTGGTGGTCAGCATGCTCAATCAGGCGCCGGGGCTTAACTGCCCGACGCCGGAGGGGGCGTTTTATGTCTATCCGTCGTGCGAAGGCACCATCGGCAAAAAGACCCCGGACGGCAAGGTGATCGAAACGGATGAAGATTTTGTCGGCTACATCCTCGAATCCGAAGGCGTCGCCGCCGTGCAAGGCGTGGCATTCGGGCTGAGCCCGTTCTTCCGGGTGTCATACGCCACCGGCTCGGACCTGCTGGAAGACGCCTGCCAGCGCATCCAGCGAGCCTGCGCTGCCTTGACTTGAACAAAAATCAGGGGCGGCATTGATTCTTCTATGAATCCGCCGCCAAGGGCTTTACCATTTTCTCCTAACAATCCTAAGCGGGCCAACCCGTGTGCCTGATCGTACTTGCGGTCGATAAAAAAAACGATTTGGGAGGATCCCTATGACGGCAAAAGACCCATCAGGGCCACGCGTTGCAGCCCTCGTCGGCCCCTACCTTTGTGGAAAAACAGCTCTTCTGGAAAGCCTGCTCGTGCAGGCCGGCGCCGTCGGCCGCAAGGGAACGTCGAAAGCCGGTTACACCATCGGTGACGGAACGCCGGAGGCCAAGGCGCGCCAGATGAGCACCGAAGTCAACATCGCCTCGGCGGAATACTTAGGTGAAAAGTGGACGTTTCTCGATTGTCCGGGCTCTATCGAACTGATCCAGGAATCGATCAACGCCCTGATGGTCGCCGATATCGCCGTCGTCGTTTGCGAACCCGACATAGCCCGAATATTGACAGTCGCGCCGGTGCTGAAATTTCTCGACGAGCACGATATTCCGCATATCCTTTTCATCAATAAAATGGATACCGCCGTTTCCAGCATCAAGGAAACACTGGAAGCCCTGCAACTGTTGTCCGAGCGGCCACTGGTGCTGCGGGAAATTCCCATCCGTGGCGACGACAACGTCACCGGCCACGTTGATCTTGTCAGCGAGCGGGCCTTTGAATGGACGCCGGGCAAACCGTCAGAATTGGTCGAAATCCCGGAATCGCTTCAGGACCGGGAACAGACAGCACGCACGGAGATGCTGGAAAGCTTGGCCGATTTCGATGACAAGCTGCTCGAAAATCTGCTCGAGGACGTGATCCCGTCGAGCGAGGAAATTTACCAAAGCCTGTCCCAGGATTTGCAGCAAGGCTTTATCGTGCCTGTGTTTTTCGGCTCGGCCGAACAGGACAACGGCGTCAGGCGTCTGCTCAAGGCGCTTCGGCACGAAAGCCCCGAGGCGGCGGCAAGTGCGGACAGGCTCGGCCTGGATCCCGGAAATGAAACCCTGGTTCAGGTATTTAAAACCATCCACGCCGGACACGCCGGCAAACTCAGCTTCGCCCGCATCTGGCGCGGTGAGGTCAAAGACGGCATGACCTTAAACGGCGAGCGGGTCAGTGGTCTGCATCGTATCATGGGCCAAAAACACGACAAGATAAGCAAAGCAGACGCCGGTGAGGTGGTTGGCTTGGGCCGTATGGAAAAGGTGGAAACCGGCGTTACCTTGTCTGAGACCGGAAAACTCAACGGCTCAGACTGGCCGGGAGCCCGCAAACCTTTGTTTGCTCTCGCCATTCATACCGAACACCGCGACGACGAGGTCAAGTTGTCTGGCGCTCTGGCAAAGCTGATCGACGAAGACCCGTCGTTATCTTATGAAATCAGCCAGGAAACCAGCGAGTTGTTGTTGTGGGGCCAGGGCGAAATGCATCTTCTCGTCACCATCGACCGGCTGAAAAACAAATACGGGCTGGGCGTCATCTCGGAACGGCCCCAGGTGCCCTATAAGGAAACCATCCGCAAGCCTGTTTCCCAGCATGCCCGGCACAAGAAACAGTCGGGCGGGCACGGGGAATTCGGCGATGTGCACCTGGATATCAAACCGCTGCCTCGGGGCTCGGGGTTTCAGTTCAGCGACACCATTACCGGCGGCGTCGTGCCCAAGCAGTACATCCCGGCGGTCGGCAACGGGATCAAGGAATTCATGGTTCGGGGGCCGTTGGGTTTCCCCGTCGTCGATATTTCCGTAACCCTGACAGACGGGCAGTTTCATGCCGTCGATAGTTCCGATATGGCGTTCAAGAAAGCCGCCCAACGAGCGATGCGCGAAGGAATGCCGAACTGCAACCCGGTGCTGCTGGAACCCATTTTTCAGGTGAAGATTACCCTGCCCAATGAATTCACTTCGAAAATCCAGCGTCTGGTCAGTGGCCGACGCGGGCAAATCCTGGGTTTCGACGCTAAACCCGACTGGAACGGCTGGGATGAAGTTTCAGTGCAATTACCGCAATCGGAAATGCACGACCTGATTATCGAGCTTCGCTCCATGACCATGGGCGTCGGCTCCTTCCAATGGGAATTTGACCACCTGCAGGAACTGTCGGGCAGAGATGCCGATATCGTCGTATCCAAACGCGCCGAAGCGCGGACGGAGCATTAATCCCTTCGAGCGCGACCGGGACAAAAAAAGACCCCCGCCAAAAGGCGAGGGCGAGTTTAAACAGGGAGGCTTCACGTCTGGGAGACGTAGGGGCTACCCGGGGGGATGGGCAGTCCCTCAGATTTTCCTAACCTCGTAGGGTCCAGAAAACCAGGCAATGTTGCAATGCAACATCGCATAGGTAGAATATAGGAATCTGACCGCCGGTTTTCCACCGACAATTGCGCATTTCAGCTATGCGTGTAACGCATGTCTTTATAATATACTGGAATATATGCACTAATTTGAACAAGCTTGCATACGGTGGTAGGATTTTTTTTATTCAGGCGTGGTCTCCGGCCATTTTCCGCACTAGAAAATCCCTCAAAACACCGATTCGCTTGGTGTTTCGCTGTTCTTCCGGATAGACAAAAAAGACATCAATGCTGGGGCCACGCAGCTCGGGCAACACCTCGACCAGATTGCGGCTTTGGCGGCTCATATAATCGGGCAGCGCACCGATGCCTAGCCCGCTTTGCACGGCGCGGAAAATTCCATAAATGCTGTTGACCCTAAGCACCGGCTTCCGCGGTCCCGATTTTGCTCCTGCATCAAGCAGCCAGTTGAGGTTTTCAATAGGCGGCTTTGCGTCTTCGCCATAGACAATCAGGTCGTGGTAATCGAGGTCTTCCGGTTTTCTCGGCATTTCCCGGCCCTTCAAATATTCCGGCGCCGCATAGACATGATAGCGCATGGTCATCAGGTGGCGCTGAATCAGGTCCGGCTGGCTCGGCGGCGCCAGACGGATCGCCGCATCCGCTTCGCGCATGGACAGGTCCAACTCGTTATCGGCCAACACCAGCGATACCTCGATGTCGGGATAAAGCTCGACAAATTCCTTGATCCTGGAGGTCAGCCAAATCGACCCGAAAGCGACGGTGGTCGTAATCTTCAGCGGCCCCTGGGGGCTGTCCTTGTTGTCGATGATGCGGGCTTCGGCCATGGCCAGTTTGGCAAATACATCATGCGCGGTGCGAAACAGATGCTCGCCGGGCTCTGTCAATTTCAACCCGCGTGCATGGCGGTGAAACAACACCACTTCAAGGCTTTCTTCGAGACCGCCGATCTGGCGGCTGACGGCAGACTGGCTAAGGTTCAACACCTCACCCGCACGGGTAAAGCTGCCGGCTTCGGCGACCGCATGAAAGACGCGCAGCTTGTCCCAGTCCATTTCTAATCCACCTGTTCGGCCAGGAATCGCTCCGCTTCCAGCGCGCTCATGCAGCCAGTGCCGGCGGCGGTAACGGCTTGGCGATAGATGTGGTCCTGCACGTCGCCGGCGGCGTAGACGCCATCAACCGTTGTCGCGGTACTGTCGGGCTTGGTCAGGATATAGCCGTTATCGTCCATATCCAACTGGCCCTTGAAGATATCTGAATTGGGTGTATGGCCGATGGCGATGAAAACGCCATCGACGGGCATCTCGCTCGCCTCGCCGGTTTTGACGTTCTTGACCCGGATGGCAGTGACGCCGGGCGGATTGTCGTCGCCCAGCACCTCATCTAGGACGCTGTCCCACACCACTTCGATCTTGTCGTTCTTGAACAACCGGTCCTGCATGATTTTTTCCGAACGCAGTTCGTCGCGACGGTGAACCAAACTGACTTTTGAGGCGAAATTGGTCAAAAACAGCGCCTCTTCCACCGCCGTGTTGCCGCCGCCAATTACCGCCACAGGCTTGTCGCGGAAGAAGAACCCGTCGCACGTCGCACACGCCGACACACCATAGCCGGAAAACTTCTGCTCGCTATCAAGCCCCAACCAGCGCGCGCTGGCGCCGACGGCGATAATCAGCGTATCGCCGGTATAGGTGTCACCCGAATCACCCTTGGCGGTGAACGGGCGCTTGGACAAATCACACTCGACGATAACGTCTTCGAACATTTCCGTGCCGACGTTTTTAGCCTGCGCGAACATCTGTTCCATCAGCCACGGCCCCTGGATGGCCTCGGCAAAACCGGGATAGTTTTCGACCTCCGTCGTGATGGTCAACTGGCCGCCCGGCTGGATGCCGCGCACCAGGGCCGGTT
>JAZFSL010000275.1:0-5095 GCA_036446135.1 Rhodospirillales bacterium
AAGGTCAAAAAGGTGGTGTCTTCGGGAAACTTCATGCCGTGATCGACCATCGGCGGCGTGAACACCATGGCCCCGGCCTCGACGATCAGGCATTCAGGCTCTTCGTCGCTGCCGGTGGGACGATGGAAGTATTCGATGCACCCGGAAATGACGTAACAATAATGCCAGTCGGTTTTATGATAGTGATTGGCCCTGAGCGAGCCTTTTTTAGACTCGATCATCACCGCACTTTTCATCATCTCATCGACCAGCGGCTGAATGGCGCCCCGGGCATCGACATAGGGTTTTTCGAGGGGGACGATCGGCTCTTTCGGCCACGTCGCTTTTTCTTCCTCGGTCAAAGGATCGATGTCGTCTTTGCTCATTTACCTGAACTCCCGAAGCATTACCGGAAAAGCCGCCGTACCAAAATTGTCCAGATAACGGCGATAGCGTGATGGGCCTTGATCTTTTTCCCTTCGGCGTAAGTACGCCCGTAATAACTGATCGGAACTTCATACATGGTCTTCGCCCCGGCCACGGCCCTGGACAGAATTTCAGCATGCTGCTCCCAGCCATTCGTGGTCAGGGAACTTGGGTCGATCAGATCACGACGGTACAACAGGTAACAGGAATAAACGTCGGTAAAGGTAGTGTTGTTGAGAATATTGAAGACTAGGGTGATCAGTTTATTGCCGACCTTGTGCCAGAAATAGGACACCCGTGTCCATTGGGACGCCACCATCCGGCTGCCCATGACGATATCGGCGTCGAAGTCGATGACCGGCTTCAAAAGCTTTGGGTATTCCCCTGGGTCGTATTCCATGTCGGCGTCCTGGAACAGCACGTAATCGCCTGTGGCCTCAAGAAGCCCATCTTTGACCGCAGCACCCTTGCCGCCGTTTCGCGGTCGCTTGATAAGCTTGGTGTAAAGCTTGGGATTTTGTTCCAAAAGCCCGACCGTGCCATCCGTGGAGCCATCGTCGATGACCAGAACTTCGATGGTGACGCCGTTGATTTTTTGCTCGGCGACGCGATCGAGAATTTTGAGAATGGTGGTCTCTTCGTTGTATGAAGGGATGATGACGGAAAGGGTTTTTTGCATGATTTGGTATTTAACGGGCGAATAAGGTTCAGGAGTGAAACCACCAAGTGTGTCGATCGGTTCCAATTTTAGAGCCTTTTAAACTTCAGGGCAATCTGGCTACGCGTGTATTTCGTGTCGCGTGAATTCATATCTTGAGCAGGAATGTCCGGTTTGACTTACCATCGAGACGATTCACGAAGAGGGAACATCCGGACGTTTGGCGACAAGCAGGATGTTCTTGCCGAAGGGCGGAGTTATCATGCGGTCGATTCCCCGCGACAACGGGGCCAACACGGCGTCGTAAATTCGGACCATAAAGGGATTGAAGGCCGTTGCGCCCAACAGCGTGTTCAGCAAATACCAGGGCAGAACACCGACGGCATCGAAATATCGTGACTGGATGATTTCAAACCCGGCCGCTTCGGTGTGGGCGTTCAGTTCGCCGAGTTCATAGCGTCTATAATGCCCATGCAGGGCGTCCAAGTCGCTGTACAGGAACTTCAGTGCCGGGACGAATAGCAGCAAGTGGCAGCCGGGACGCAAAATTCGCATCAGACCGGAGAGCGCCGCCGCGTCATCTTTGATGTGTTCGAGCACATTGACGAGAACGACGGAATCGTAGGCCTCGTCGCCGGTGTCTGGAATGCGCTTTTCCAGGGGCTCGGCGAAGACTTGGATACTGTCGTCGCCGACGAAACGGGTTTCCAGGCGCGCCGCCAGGTTGACCGACGGCTCGACCAGGTCGAGTTTGGAGACATGCGGCTTAAGAAGCGCTGAAATGTTGCCTAGGCCAGCGCCGAATTCAACCGCGCGGCCGCGCAGATAAGGCCGGAAATTCTGGATGATCCAGTTCTGGTAGCGCCCCAGCGTCGACAATGCCTCCAGGTCGGAGCCTTCGTAATTGTTTGACGCTCCTGCGTCCATGTTCACCCCCAGTGATTGTGACGATTTTCCCAGGGACAAGGCGGCATAAGAAATTGTCAACTCGGAATCGCTATCCGTAACAGTGTCTTTGACCTAGTGCATGATAGCTAAAATAACAAGAAAATAGAACCCGGCGGCCTACCCGGCCCCTTACTTGAGGCAGCTTTCATCCTTGAGCGCCACCACTTCGATGTTTCTCTTGGCGCTGGAAAAATCGGGAAGGGTCCTTGATCCGAGGGACACTCCCTGGAACCGTTTCACCCGGGTCAGGCAACCGGCGTCTTCGAGAAGATTGACGGGACTGCGGTAGACTTCTTCACCATCGACGGTATCAATCAGGGCCAGGAAATGAGTGATCCCGGCCTGACGGGACTGCCGGTACAGGATACGGGCATCGGATTGCTCTGGCCGGACATCGACGGCAGCTTGCATCCGGGTTCCGAAAAAGCTGGGAATGTCCAAGTAGTAGCGCAAATGCCGGTGAATGATGAAGATTTTGTCCGTTTTCTTGAGGTTGGTGTTGATCCACGGCACGGTGTAGTAGCCGTTGAGATTGCGTGTAAGGAATGCTTCCCGATCGGCGCCGCCGGCCAGGAACTTAAGATAGTTCGTGGCAAACAGGCTGTATCCGGCCATTTGCAAGACAAGGGTGGCGGCGATCACCGTCATCAGGGGTTTCTGGTGACGGCCATCCCGGATCAGGCGTTCCGCCGCCACGCTCAGGCATATCAACACCAATGGCAGGACCGGCAATAGGTGGCGGATTCTTTGCGAGCCGCCGAGAAAAAACCACAAAACATAAAACAGAACGGCAATACCGGCGTAACGGACAAGCGGGCTTTGCCGAAACGTTTGGCGGCACCGCCATAGGCCAAGCATGGCAAACGGCAATACCAGAAGCCCATATGGCCCGAAGCCTACGCGCCCGGCATCGGGAAGCCCAGCGGCGTTGAGCGTCGCTTTGAAGGGAAACAAAAAAAGCCATGTCAGCGTCTGTGGCAGCGGGTTTTCCGGCCGGAAAAGGAACGCCTTGAAATCAAGGTCATAGGCCTTGGTCCAGGTGATCAGGTCTTCTCGCCCCAGCCATTGGAACAAGGCGGGAAAGACGGGGTCGCCCGTGTGGAGGGCATTCCAGGCATACCACTGGACCCCGGCGACAACAGTGGTGATGCCGAAGACGACGCCGTGGTGGAACCACCGGCGCTGAAATATGAGAACCGCGCCCAGGGCGGCAATGAAAAGCAGCCCTGTATATTTCGCCGCCGCGTAAAATCCGCCGCCCAGCCCGGCCAGTACCGCATACCGGACTTGGCCTGTTTCCACGGCACGCACCGTGGCCCAGGCACCGAGCATGACGAACAGGGCGATTCGCAATTCGACCTGGCCGCTGCCGCTGCCGTAAATGACCGTCGGCGTGGTCAGGAAGACCAACGTCAGCGCCAGGGACCAGTTGTGGTCGAGGTGTCTCTGGCAAAGCACGAACAACAGCGCCGCCGCCGCCCAGCCGCTGATCATGGTCCACAAGGTCAGGGCCATTTCGCCGCCCAGCGCCAGGGCCGGGGCGTACGTCATCTGGACCCCGAAAGGAATGGCGCCCTCAAGCGCCTGGGGAACAAATTCGATGCGCCCCGCCGCCAAAAACTCCTGGGGTACGGCAAAATGATAAGACAGCGTGTCGGCGTCCGCCGGCGGGGCCAGTCCTTGGGCGACGCCGAACCCGGCGATGATGGCTAGTAGCACCCATAGTACCCTGCCGATGCCGTCCGAAGGCAGCCGCCAGGCGGAGTGGTCCGGGCGCCGGAGCAGGAGAACACCTAGGGCGCCGGCGGTTAACAGGGCGGAGATCGCCTGTTCGGACAGATACCCCGAAACCCCTATCGGAAACATCAGCCAGCCCAAGATTCCGAACCCAGTGGCGAAGGCCAACGCCCAGTGTTCGCCAACCGTCATGCTTTCATCGACCCTCAGCAGCCTGAGGGTAGCGGCCCCGAAACCAAGACAGCCAAGAACCTCAAGAAGGGCGGAACCGAGCGCGATCAAGAAAGCCCCAATAAATTTAGAATGGGACGCATCATTCCTTTAAACTGATGGACATAGACCGCCATGACCACGACGACCCAAATCCACAGGAAGGCGGATATCAATTCCTTTTTATCCATCGCTATCGGTCTTTATTCATCATTCACGAAGCGCCCGCGGGGGGCGGGCCGGGAGAAAAGACATCGAAACGTCACTGCCGTCAACCTAGACGGAAACAACCCCAGGACCAAAAGCATGGCCCCGATGTTGCCCTTGTCCCGGTAAGAGCGGATGGCTTCTAGGTGAAGTGCGGCAATTCGAAACCACAAGCTTACCCAGGGGGAACCCGGCCGCGCCGCGAGATCGGGAAAATACCGTACCGCGATTTTCAGGGCGCAGTGAAGGCGGCGCCCTGTGTGGCTCATAATGCCGCCCGGCGTCACGTAATACCGCAACAATGGCTCATCGAAGACGAGAAACCGGATTTTGGGGTTTTTCAACATCGCCAGCCACAAGTCAAAATCCTGCGCATTGCGCAGGCCGGGGTCAAACCCACCGGCATTGATCACCGCGGCGCGTTCCGTGACGACACTGCACGACGCGATATACCCCTTCCGGTACAGCCCGACGAAAGGGTCGTTTTCCCGGAAACGCGCGACGCAATCGTGGTGGACCATGTTGCCGTTATAACCGCTAATATAGTCATGGGCGACAAGGGTAACGCCGTCTTCTTTCAGAACCGCCATGCTGCGGCTTAATTTTTCCGGCAACCATTCGTCGTCGGCATCAAGGAACGCTAAATAGGGCTGCGTCGATTCGACGATAGCGCGGTTGCGCGCGGCGCCGGCGCCTTTGTTTTCTTCACACCTGATAACGTGAAGCTCGATCCCATTCATATCCGGGCGAAAGGCTTCCGAAGCCTCCATCGTGCCGTCCGTGGAGCCATCATCGACAACCACAACCTCACGGGGCTTCAGTGTCTGGGCGGCAATGCTGGCAAGGGTGCGGGCAATGGTATCGGCAGCCTGATAGGCGGCGACGATGACGCTGACGTCGGCTGATCGGGACATGGTCAAAGCACCTCAA
>JAZFSL010000276.1:0-4798 GCA_036446135.1 Rhodospirillales bacterium
CTTCTTGCAGCCGCGCCAGCAATTCGGCCCGCACCGGCACGGCGCGCTCTGCTGCCGCGCTCGGCGTTGGTGCGCGTTCATCGGCGGCGAAATCGATCAGCGTCGTATCCGTTTCATGACCGACGGCAGAAATCAGCGGGATCATGCTGGCGGCTGCGGCGCGAACGACGATTTCTTCGTTGAACGCCATTAGGTCTTCGAGGCTGCCGCCGCCACGCGCCACGATCAGCACGTCCGGCCGGGGCACCTTGGTTTTTCCTGATAGCCGGTTAAATCCTTCGATGGCGGCGGCGATTTCGTCTGCAGCATCGTCACCCTGCACTTTGACCGGCCATAACAATACATGCCTCGGGAAGCGGTCGTCGAGCCGGTGCAAGATGTCCCGGATGACCGCGCCCGTGAGCGAGGTAACGACGCCGATGACATCCGGCAGAAAGGGAATGTCCTGTTTGTTGTCTTCGTCAAACAGGCCCTCCTGGTCAAGTTTCTTGCGCCGGTCTTGCAATAATTTCAACAGCGCGCCTTCGCCGGCCATCTCCATGGCATCGACGACGATCTGGTAGTTGGATCGTCCCTGGTACGTGGTCAACCGCCCGGTGGCGATAACTTCCATGCCGTCTTCGGGCGCAATTGACAACCGTCCCGCCGTGCCGCGCCAACAGACCCCGTCCAGCACGGCGTCTTCGTCTTTAAGCCGGAAATATAGATGTCCCGACGGCGCACGTTTGAAACCGGTAATTTCACCGCGCACCCGGACTGCTGAGAATATCTCTTCAACCGTATGCTTCAGAATCACCGAAAGTTCGCTGACTGACAGGATCGCCGGTCTTTGATGGCCGTCAAGGTCGGCAGGCAATTCTTGACTAATGCTGGATGGACGCTTGTTCATGATTACATTATGAATGATAGAAGCGGGTTCGGGAACGCCTCAACCTTAAACGGGAGTGCTTTTTGATGAAAGTTCTGGTGGTCGGTTCTGGCGGGCGCGAGCATTCGCTTTGCTGGGCCATTGCCAAATCGTCCAAGTGTGACGAGTTGTACTGTGCGCCCGGCAATGCCGGTATAGATCAGGTCGCCATCTCGGTTCCCGTCCAGGCCGATGATCTTGACGGCATTATGGAATTTGTTCTGGACAACGAGGTCGATTTTGTTGTCGTCGGCCCAGAAGGGCCGCTGGTGGCGGGATTGGTCGATCGTCTGGAGTCCGCCGGCGTCAAAGCCTTTGGCCCCAGCGCCAAGGCCGCGGCCCTGGAAGGCTCGAAGGCATTCACCAAGGATTTATGCGGCAAGTATGGCATTCCCACCGCCGAGTACGCGCGGTTTGATGAGCCGGATGCGGCCAAGGAATACATCCGGGTCAAGGGCGCGCCCATTGTGGTCAAGGCCGACGGTCTAGCGGCGGGCAAGGGCGTTATTCTGTGCCGCAACGAAAACGAGGCCTACGCCGCCATTGACCACATCATGACCGAAGCGGCCTTTGGCGCCGCCGGCGCCGAAGTGGTCATCGAAGAAATGATGACCGGCGAGGAAGCCAGCTTCTTCGCCCTGGTCGATGGAAAAACCGCTGTGCCGCTGGTCGCCGCCCAGGACCACAAGGCCGTGTTCGACGGCGATGAAGGCCCCAACACGGGCGGCATGGGCGCCTATACGCCGGCCCCGGTCATCGACGCCAAGTTGAGCCAGCAGGTAATGGACACAATCATCAGCCCCACCATTGAGGGCATGGCTGCAGAGGGCGCGCCCTACAAGGGTGTCCTCTATGCCGGCTTGATGATGACCGAAAAAGGCCCGCAACTGATCGAATATAACGCCCGCTTCGGCGACCCGGAATGTCAGCCGATGATGCTGCGCTTGAAATCCGACTTACTGGATTTGCTGCTGGCCTGTGCCGAAGGCCGCCTCGTCAAGGTCAAACCCGAATGGCGCAAGGAAGCTGCTTTGTCCGTGGTCATGGCGACGCAAGGCTATCCGGGATCCTATAGCAAAGGCTCCGAGATTAAGGGCCTAGAGAAAGCCATGGCCTTGAAGGATGTTGAAATCTTCCACGCCGGCACCCGCGAAGAGGGTGGCCGCATCCTTGCCAACGCCGGTCGGGTGCTGAATGTGACGGCACTAGGCAAGACCGTCGCCGAAGCCCAGAAACGGGCGTATAAGGCCGTCGGGCTGATCGACTGGCCGGAAGGTTTCTGCCGTTCCGACATCGGCTGGCGGGCAATCAAACCTCGGGCTTAATGGGGTCTTGACCCGAACCCTTTATTATCAAACCCATTCCCCCTATATATCTTGCAACTATCATCGCCAACATGTGGGGGAGAAAACACCATGAGCGAGAAAATCGACGGCAAAAAACGCACCGAACTGGAGGCCGCCGCCTTTCGCGGTCTCGTCGAACATCTGCAAAAACGCACCGATGTGCAGAATATCGACATCATGAATTTGGCCGGGTTCTGCCGCAACTGTCTTTCCAAATGGTACCGCGCATCGGCCGAGGACCGGGGAATAGACATGACCTATGACGCGGCCCGGGAAATCGTCTATGGCATGTCCTATGACGACTGGAAGGCTCAGCACCAAACCGGGGCGTCCGACGAACAAAAAAAGCTGTTTGAAGACACAAAGCCGCTTCATGCTGACATCAGCGGTCACAGCAAATAAAAGTCCCGCATGGCTAACCTGACGTCCGATGGTTTGACCCGGCCCGAGCTCTGGCCGACCTGTGGCTATGCTTTGCTGAACCGGGATGGCGATGGCAGGCTTGTGGTCACCGACGAATTCCTGCGCGCCTATCTGGCGCGGCCGGAACTGGCGCCGGTGGCAGAGTCTTGCGATGCCGAGCGCGCCCTTCACACAGCTTTGTTGGACGACCCCCGGCGTGATGTAACGCAGGCGGAACAGGCTGCGCTGGTTGATGCGGACGCGCGCGAGAACTATCAGGTTATCCTCGGCTTTCGCGACCGGCTGCTCGCCGCCGGCACAGTGGAGGCCTGCTATCACGGCCTTTTCAAGTCCGGCGACGTCGGACTGCCGGCGATGTTTCTTGACCAGATGGTCCACGTCATCGTCCGCAATATCCTCGACGACGTTACCGACCCGTTTCGCGCCCGGGCCGGGGAGTTGCTGTTCCGCGAACAGAACGCCACCCGCCAAGAAGGTGCGGTCCTGCTGGGCGACACCGAAACCGTTGAAATGCTGGCGACGACGGCCGGTTTCGGCCAACTCGGTAAGCTGGTGGTCGACGGCGGCATCAAGCCGAAGCAGATTGATCTCGACGTGTTGCAGCCGGACGCGGCCGACATTTATTGGGCCCGCAACGAAGGCTTTGACACCGTGCTCGATCTGACCTTCACCCGGCCAGGACTGGAAGCGCTTTGCCGTGTGTTGGAGGCCTGGGTCGGGCATTTTCTTGGTGCCAACGTCAACGTCCAGCCGGTGCAGCAGATAACGGACGAACGCTGGGTCTGGCATGTCGGGCTCGACCGGTTTGCGTCGCAATTATTGAATGAGCTTTACGAAGGCGATGACGTCGCACCGGAGCGCTTGGAACGATTGCTGAGCCTGTTCCGCCTCGAATTCGATGATCCCGGCCTGATGCGCTCCGATATCGCGGGTCGGCCGGTCTATCTGGGGCTTTGTATGTCGGAAACCGGTAAGGTACGTATCAAACCGCAGAATTTACTGGTCAACCTGCCCCTGGCCAGCAAGGCTTAAAAGCTGAGGGCATTGTTGGTTCTGCCTCAGGAGTGCTCCTGGCCGGCGAGAATCTTGGCTGATATGGCGAACAACACACACAGGGCAGCGATGGCAATATAAGGTTCTCCGTAGGGCAGGGACTTGAAAAGCCCGGACCAGGAAAACCAGATACCCATGATCGAATGCTGAAATTGATAAAGCATTGTCATGTCTCCTTTTCGGCAACACCGCCACCTTAGCATCTGCCTTAGGCCGGTTGTTTTGCGCCCCGCCGTTTCCGGCGGGTTGCCCTTTCGTGGAAAACGAGGCCTCCCGCGAGACTTGACGATGATTGTAGCTACGTGGGGCGCGGATGTCAGTGATCCAGGTCACATACTGATGTGTGCGCTCGTCACAGCGCTGTGTGCGCGCTTTCTCAGGACACGATTGATTTGGTTAATGAAATTGCCTGTTTGGGTTGTGAGGTGTCCGTGCTCGACATGCTGGATGCGGATGTCGCCGAACGGGCGAAAAGCTTGGGCATTCAATCCGTGCCCGCCGTCGCGGTCAACGGGGTGCTGGCGTCGTGTTGCGCCGGGCGTGGTCCCGATGAAGCCGCCCTTCGCGCCGCCGGGATTGGTGCCGGCTCAAGAGGCGAGGACGGCGGAACGCCGGACAGGGACTAAAAACCCCTAGCGTCGTTCTTTGAAAAATTTTTTCAGCAATTCCGCCGCTTCGGTTTCATTGACGCCGCCGATGACTTCGGGTTTGTGATGGCAGGTAACGTGGTCGAAAACCTTGGCGCCGTGTTCGACAGCGCCGGATTTGGCATCATAAGCTCCGAAATACAGCCTTCTGATGCGGGCGAAGGAAATTGCCGCCGCGCACATGGCGCACGGCTCCAACGTCACATACATATCGCAGTCTTGCAGCCGGGGCGCGCCCTGGCTTGATGTCGCCTCACGGATCGCCAGCATTTCCGCGTGCGCCGTCGGGTCGCCAATTTCTTCCGTATGGTTGGAGGCGGTGGCGATCAAATGACCGGTCTTGGCCTCGATGATGACCGCGCCGACCGGCACTTCGCCGCGCTGGGCAGCGGCCTGGGCTTGCGCCAGCGCCAGCTGCATCG
>JAZFSL010000277.1:0-14876 GCA_036446135.1 Rhodospirillales bacterium
TTTCTCAATGTTCTCCAATAACGCCTGGACGCTACCGAAATCATCCCCGCAAAGAGTATCCCAGCGGGTGTCCGCTTCATCGATTGCGGCGAGAAACGAGCGCACGCGATTGGCAATACCGGCAGCGGCAGCCTCATTGAGGTCGGTGACCAGCAGCACACGCTCGAACGTCGGACGATCAAACGTATAGACGGCTTTGTCCGCCGACTTGAAAACAGATTCGAACTGATCGAGGTTTGTCATCTCACTTTATTCCTGGCGTTTGCCCATGTGCGTCACTTCATACTTCGCCGAATCCTGACGGACTCCCGAATATACCCAAATCATTATTTGCTGACATTTCACGGATAACTTTTAAATCGGCTTCAACCTTACCCATATCCCCCCGCCATCGGAAAGGTTTTCCCCCCGCAACGTTTTGACTAATGTCTATATTTTATAAAGTGGACGGCTCCCACCACCGGCATCGAGATGTCCGCTTGTGGCTATTAACGGACTCTTTGGATAGTAGCTAAAAACTTCCGCTTTACCCCCGAAAGCGGACATTCTGAGGATAGTCGCGGAATGTCTGCTTATGACCCAAAGCGGACATTTAATGGTGCCAACCATTTATCATTCGGTTGCTTCTATATGTTTGACTTTCAATTTGGCTAGACAATTTGTGCGAAGGCATATTCAATTACTGTAATTCAGCTTCCTAAATCCGCGTTCTGTGTAATATGGAGATACTTTCCATGGTGCTTCTAACCAAGTCCCGACTTAAAGACCGGGCAAGAGCGTTTGCCAGTATCGTTTTTGCAGGTACGCTGATCTTCATTTTGAGTGGTTGCGAAACCATACCTGAACGTAACCCACTGCCACTAGAGCAAACTAAACATGCGGGTATCCCGGGCGTCCCTAATGCGCGTTTCTGGGGTGACGAATGGCCGAAGTTTGGCGTGAAAATAATTGAGACTTATACGGAGGCCCAATTTAGACGTCACTTCTCCGGTGTTTACGATCAGCCTCACAACTATCTAGCAATCTCTGGGGGTGGCGCAAATGGAGCGTTCGGCGCCGGACTGCTCGTAGGATGGACTGCGTCTGGAACAAGGCCGAAGTTCAGCATGGTAACTGGTATCAGTACGGGCGCGCTGACAGCACCCTTTGCATTCCTTGGCCCCGATTACGACGATGAATTAAAGCAGGTCTTCACCACGACGAAGACCACTGATATTGTCGAGGAGCGTATGCTACTCTCGGCCCTATTCGGCGACTCTGTAGCTGACACTAAGCCTCTAAGGGCTCTGATCGCCAAATACGTTACTGCTGATCACATCGAGGCAATCGGCCTAGAACATAAGAGCGGTAGGCGCCTTTTCATCGGTACAGTGAACCTCGATGCTGGTCGTTCCGTTATCTGGAATATTGGCGCAATCGCTTTAAGTGACTACCCGCACAAGCTGAGACTTATACACGACGTGCTGCAAGCATCGGCAGCAATACCTATCGCCTTTCCGCCGGTCGTAATTCCAGTTGAAGCCAATGGCAAACGCTACGACGAGTTGCATGTTGATGGTGGCACGGGGTCTCAGGTTTTTGTCTACCCGGCGGAGGCAGACTGGCGACAGGTAACTAAAAAACTGAAGGTGAAAGGTAAACCCCAAGTGTATGTGATCAGGAACGCCTTCTTGGACCCGGATTACAATGAAGTGAAACGCAGCTTACTTCCGATTGCTTCCCGGTCCATCGATTCCCTGATACGGACGCAGGGCATTGGTGATTTGTATCAAATTTTTGCGCTTTGCCAACGCGACGGAAATGACTTCAACTTGGCCTATATTCCTTCCGCCTTCACCGAGAAACCAAGCGAAGGATTTGATCCCGTATACATGAAAAAGCTATTTGAATTTGGCCATAAAAAATCTGTGGAGGGCTATCCTTGGGAAAAAAGTCCACCGGGTTTTATAAATTAGCTGCGTAAGTAGAAACAACACTTCGAGCGGTTAGAGAGGAATGTCCGCTTTTGGCTATTAGCGGACTCTTTGCCACCCCCTAAAACATGTCTGCTTTACCCCCGAAAGCGGACATACGCTCAATACAACCAGCAACACCTGTCGCCTGATTGTTTCGTTCCATGTTAGCATAGAGCTTAGTTATCTGGCCTACGTCAGAGTAAAGCATCAAACAGGACTGGATCATTAGAAATAAATGCAAGGGGGGATCATGCCAGATTTGTATGCTCAGATTACAGAAGTCGATCCGGAAATTTTAGAAAAATTGATTGGTGTTCTTGAACTTCGGGCAGCTGACCCGCAACAGGTCGCGATGAGGGAAGCCTATTTTTCATGGATGGGGATCGAGCCGGACGCGCGTATTCTTGAGGGTGGATGCGGAACGGGTGCTGTCGCGCGACACTTGGCGCACGTAGTGAGTTCAGGTGAAGTGGTCGGTTTGGACCCTTCGGCACACTTTATTGAGAAAGCAAACGAACTCAGCGATGGTATCTCAAACTTGCAGTTTGAGGTAGGTGATGCTCGTTCCATTCCCTTCGACGATGCTTCTTTCGATGTCGTGGTTTTTCATACCTGCCTTTGTCACGTTCCGGATGCAGAGAAGGCCATCGCAGAGGCTTATCGAGTTCTTCGTCCTGGTGGCAAGATGGCGGTCTTTGATGGTGATTACGCGACTACGACAATTGCTATTGGCGACCATGATCCTCTGCAACAATGTGCCGATGCCGCTATGTCCGCTTTGGTTCATGATCGCTGGTTTGTACTGAAACTCCCGGCGCTGGTCCGGGCGGCGGGTTTCAAAGTCGAGCGATTTGCCAGCCACGGCTATTTGCAGGCTGAGGAGCCAGACTATTTGTTGACCCTTGTAGACCGGGGTGCCGACACGCTGGTTGGATGGAAACGCATTGACCAGAGCATGGCGTCTGCACTCAAAAGCGAGGCTCAACGGAGGGTAAAGTCCGGCGAGTTTTTTGGGTTCATAGGTTTTGCCAGTTTGATTACGGAACCCCTCAAGTAGGACGAGTTTGGATCATATCGCCTAGTGTTACTAATGTCCGCTTTTGGCTATTAGCGGACATTAGGACGAAGGTTATAAGTCCAATAATCACAGAAAACAGCGACCCTTAATTTTTTATAGAAAAGTCGAAAGCTACGGTTTACCAACGCATGTTGATGTTCTTGATCCGGGTGTAGCTCAACAGCTCGTCGAAGCATTCTTCCTGCCCAATTCCGCTCTGTTTCCAGCCCCCGTAAGGGGCACCGATGTACCGACCGGTCGAGTTGATCCAAACATAACCGGCCTCGACCCGCTCCGCCGTCTCCATGGCCTTGGCCAGATCATTGGTGATGATGGCCGCCGTCAGGCCGTATTCGACTCCGTTAACGGCCTCCAACATCGCCTCGTCGTCCGACCAGGAAATAACCGACATGACGGGACCGAAGATTTCCTCCCGCCCGATGCGCATCTCCGGCGTAACACGGTCATAGATGGTCGGCAAAACGAAGAAACCCTTTCGGAGTTCGGCGTCATCGGGTGGTCCGCCGCCGGTGAGGCAGTCGGCGCCTTCCTCTTCGGCGGATTTGATGAAACCCAGAATTCGATCGTACTGGCGCTCGGAAACGATGGGGCCGACCTCGTTGCCGTCTATCCAAGGTGGGCCCATGGGCAAAGCCTCGGCCTGTTTGACGAGCTCTTGTGTGACCGCACCGTGCAGCGATTCGTGAACGAACACCCTGGACGTGGAGCTGCACGACTGTCCTTGGCGGTTCATGTTCATGCCCTTGATGGCCGCCGTCGCCGCTTTTACAGGGTCCGCGTCGGGGAAGATGATGATCGGGTTTTTGCCGCCCAGCTCCAGGGACACGACCTTTAACGTCTCGGCCGCCGCCTTGGCGATGATGCGGCCCGTCGGCACCGAGCCGACGAACCCTATGCGGCTGATGTCCGGATGGGTGACCAAAGCGGCTCCGGCTTTCACGCCGCCGGTGACGATGTTGACGACGCCCTTGGGGAATATCCCTTCGCATAATTCCCCCAGGCGGAGGCTCGATAGCGGGGCTTGTTCCGATCCTTTGATGACCACGCAATTGCCGGCGGCAAGCGGGGCCGCCGCCTTCTCGGCACAGAACCGGAAGGGATGATTGAAGGCATTGATTTTCGCCACCACTCCGTAAGGCTGGCGTCGTGTGACGTTGAGATGCCGGGGGTCCTGGGATGAACTTTCGCCCTTGATCTCGGTAATGAGACCGGCGAAATAACGCAGCGTACCCGCCGTCCATTCCATGTCGCCGCGCATCCCGCCGAGGGAGTTGCCGGCATCGACGGCGTCCATCAGCGCCAATTCCTCAGCGTGCTCTTCTATGCGCCGGGCCAGGGTCTCCAGGCAACGGGCGCGCTCGGCTATGGGCACCCGGCGCCATTCCTCGAACGCCGCCTTGGCCTTGGCCACGGCCCGTTGGACGTCCTTTTCCTGGGCATCGGGAATGTCAGCCAGTTTTTCCCGGTTCGACGGGTTAATCGATTCAAATGTCTTGTTGCCGGCGCTCTCTTGCCATTCGCCACCTATATAAAGTCCCTTCGGTGAGAAATTGAGATCGGGTGTCGTTTTATCGAGCATCTTCATGTCTCCTTTGGGGATCAGGGAACAATCGCCGCGCGCAGGACGGATCGTTCGGCGGCCTTGGCGAAGGCCTCGTCGAGTTCTTCAAGCGAGAATTTCGAATCGACGATGTCAGCGAATGGAAAGCGGCTTCGGTTGGCCATGACGAAGTCGAGCGCCTGGATAAGATGCCGGGGGTGGTAATTATGCACACCCTTGAGTGTGATCCACTTGCGGAGGATTTCGTTGCCGTCGATGGTGAAATCCGAACCGGGGTTGACCAGGCCACCGAGAACGTACCGACCGCCGATGCGAAGCATTTGCACGCCCGCGGGCACAACGGCGGCGACGCCGCACACCTCAAGCACCACGTCGGGACCATCCGGGGGAGACAACGCGCGCACCGCCGCGACCAAGTCCTCGTCGTTGAGACCCGCGACGTCGATTGTCCGGTCTGCGCCGAATTTTTTTGCCGTCTCCAACCTTTCCACCACCGAGTCGAGCCCGATGACCATTCGCGCACCGCGGGCCTTGGCAATGGCGCACCCGTAGAGGCCCAGTAATCCCAGCCCCTGGATGACCACGGTGTCGCCCATCTGAATGTCGGCGGCCTCGAGGACCGATATCATGGTGGCGACCCCACAGTTCAACGGCGTCGCCTCCTCGTCGGTAATGTCATCAGGAAGTTTGAGAATCCCGGTTCCGGGAAGGATGTAGCAATAGTCCGCAAACCCGCCAAGAAAATGTGGATCGTCCGCCACCAGATCGTGGCCGTATTTCCTTAGCCCTCTGGACTTCTGCGGCATATCGTGGACGTCGCGGTAATAGGACGGACCGTCGTGGAAATACTCCGTCCACGTGACTCGGTCTCCGGCATTCAGCGGATCGCCGCGCATGTCGTGGGTGATCGCCTCGCCTATCTGGTCGATGATGCCGATGATTTCATGTCCGAGAATGCCCGGACACGGGTTGGGGCGGTGCCCCTGGTATGAATGGATATCAGAGCGGCAGATTGTCGACATGGTGATGCGGACTAGGGCCTCGTCCGTCCTGACGTCGCGGACCGGAAACTCCCGGATGACGAACGGTGTGTTGGGTTCGTCATACACTGCGGCACGACCGATCTTACTCATTGTGATCTCCCATTTTGTACTACGCTGTCAAATCCGATTTCGGGGGTGTCCCTTGCCGACTTTGTAATCTCGCTGCTATTGGTCGGGCCGATCCCAGGCATTACCATAGTCATTCGACCCACCCCGCATCGAGATACGTCGTCGAGCCGACGCGGGTGTACTTCAGGTGTTGAACAGCTCCGTTGCGCTCGACGGTGTGGACGGCGGTATCGGCGTCGGGCGGCTCCCCGTCAGAATCCGCGAGGGCTTCGACGAGAACTCGTCCATCCGACGTTTTCGGCTGCTTCAATCCCAAGAGATGAAGGATGGTTGGGGCAACATCAATGATCCCCGTCGGGTGGGCGGACTCCAAGCCGGCCTTGAACAGTGTCCCCCGGGCGGCCATCACGATATGCAGTTCCTTCTCGTGCAGTCCGCCGTGGGTGCCGCCACCTTCCGGATACACGCCATTGTAGAAACAGCTTCCGACGATGCCGTTTCCGAAGACCGCGTCGTCGTTGCACATGATGTAGAAGACCTCCGGCGTCCTGGGATGGTCCATGAGCACTGATGCGTGATCAAGGGTGCCAGGAATGCATCCCTCAATGCCGTTTCCACCGGGCGTAAAAATCATTCCGCACCACGGCTGTTGGGAAAGCCAGTCCACCAGAGCCGTCATGCGTTTCGGGTCCTGATCGCGGACTTTGAGAGAACCGCTGTAGGACGTGTACCCCGCAAAATCGGCTCCGTTGTCGAAATGCTCGCCAATCACAAGGCCGGCCTTGGCGGCCTCCGCGTTGACGTCAATTTTTTGTCGCGCCGTGATCTGGCCGTGATCGGAAATCGCGATTACCTGCAGCCGGTCCTGGAGACCGGACTCATGCCGCCACTCGAGAAGACGGCCGAACTGGTCGTCGACATGGCGGATCGCGGGCGCCATCTTCGCCGAGCCGACACCATGATAGTGATGGGTCTGATCCGGTTCGGAAAACCAAACCACCGTGATGTCCGGTTGCTGGTCAGGGAAAATGGAATCGATCACCATGTCCGTCTGGAGGCTAATGGATTCGATATTGGGCCGTACCGGCTTGGGAATGGGGCCGTGTTTTTCGACCAATTTTCTCGCGATATCCGCCGGGCATGAGTCATCCCAGTCTATAAAACCCAAGTTGATACGTCCCCGGTCCTTAGCATTGGGATCAATCAGCCGGGCCGTGCCACAGGAACCGCTGAGAAACGTCGCCATGGTGTAGCCGGCCCCGGCGGCGATGTCGCCCAAAGACGGGGTGGTGAGAAGCTTGCCACCATAAGCCGCCATGCCAGCCTCGATATCCGGGGTTTTGAACGGCCGGAATATGCGGTCATCGAAGATGTTCGGATCGAAATACTTGTTATGAACAATCCCGTTCCGGCGCGGCGTCGATCCGGTCGCCAAGGCCGCCGCATTGGTGCGTGTCGAGGACGGAAACACCGACCGGGCATTTTGAAAGTTGATCCCTTCGGCCATGAACCGGCACAGATTTGGGGTCGACTCCGGCGTCGCCATGTCCGGGCGAAGGCCGTCGAACACGACGATCAGAAACAGCGGATGCGTGCTCACGCGGCCTCTCTCACAATCGGTTGCCGATTAAACATATCATGCCACTTTCCTTGCGCCGTCGGTAACCGGGAGCGCCGATTTATCCAGGAAATCGTGGGTGTGGACGACAACGGTTTCCGGCGTCAAAAAAATGACGCCATAGGCCGGGGATTCGTGGCTTTTGGGCACCGGTGAGACCGTGTCAAAGTCGAACGCTACCTGGTGATTGGTCCCGCGAAGGGTCGAGAACGGAATGCCCCGCCAACCGCCACTGACCGGCCGGTGGACATGGCCAAAAAACAAGTGCCGGATGGAACTGAAATCACCAACCACGTTTTTGAACGCGCCCGACTCCCGGAGCTTGATATTATCGACTGACGGCAGCGCGATATCGAACGGAGGATGGTGCATGAAGATATAAGCCGGCTTGCCGCCCGATTCGTCCAGTTGCGCCCTCAGCCAGTCCGCCCGCCGGTCACAGAATTCTCCCCAATGAGAGCTCTTCTCAGGCGTCTCGAAAACCGTATCGAGAAGAATGAAGGGCCCGGCGGAGGTGTCGAGGACCGACTGGACGAAACCGTTATCGTCGCAGACGGTCTCGGGGAAGACTTCGCAAAAGGTTTGCCGGTTGTCGTGATTGCCGATGAGCAAATGATAGGGAAGGCTCAACTGCGACAGACATTCCTTAAAATTCTCGTAAGCCTCGACCTGCCCGGCATGGGCCAAATCTCCGGTAATCACGCAGAATTCGGCATCGCCATGGTTGGCGTTGACGTCGGCGATGCAGGCATCGAGACGGGCACGCGGATCAAGCCCATGGAGTTCTTTGCCCGGAGGGACGATATGGGTGTCGGTGATATGGATGAATTTCATTTTTGTTTTTCCTTCAAGCTGAAGACCCTTCCGGGGCAGACAACGTTAAATCCGCGTAATCCTCGCGTCTCAAAGCCGCCGCCAGCAGCAGCTGCGTATAGGTGTGCTTCGGATGATCAAAAACCGTGCGCGTGATCCCCGCTTCAACGACCTGTCCTTTTTGTAAGACCACCGTTTCGTTCGCGACCTGTTTAACGACGCCGAGGTCGTGAGAGATGAACAGGCACGCGGCCCCGGTCTTGACCTGGATTCCCTTAAGCAGTTTCAGGACATGGGCCTGCACGGAAACGTCCAGCGCCGAGGTCACTTCATCGCACAGAATAAGGTCGGGCTTGGCGGTGAAAGCGCGGGCGATGGCAACGCGTTGCTGCTGGCCGCCGGACAGTTGGCGGGGGAATCGTTTGAGAAGGTCCGCCGACAGTTCCATATCCTCCAGCAACTCAACGGCTCTGTCGCGGGCGGCGGGCCCGCTCATGCCGAAGAAAATCTTCAGCGGGCGCGTGAGTATGGATTCGATCCTGCACCGGGGATTCAGGGACGAGAGCGGGTCCTGGAATACGATTTGTATCCGGCGGCGCAAATCTTCCGAGCGAAATTTGTCGATCATATTGATGGGGGCGCCATCGAAGCTGACAGTACCCATTGTCGGGGCCATGAGTCCGACGACGATATTCGCCACCGTCGATTTACCGCTTCCCGATTCACCGACAAGGCCGATGGTCTCGCCGCGTTGCAGTTCGAACGACACGTCATCGACCGCAAGCTGTTCCTCCTGGGGATTGAACAAGGCTTCAATGGACCATCGCTGGGAATACCGGTACGACAGGTGTTCGACCTTCAACAACGCTTCCTCTGTCTTTTTTTCCGCCGCCGGGGTCGGCTCGGCGATATCCGCATCGACACGCGGTATGGCCGAAACAAGCATTTTTCCGTAGTCGGTCTGGGGCGCCGAGAATATCTGCGACGCCGTGCCCCGCTCGACGACCTTGCCGTCGCGCATGACCAGGACGTTTTCGCAAATGTAGTCGGTCAGGGTCAGGTCATGAGTGATGTAGACGAGCGCCGTGCCCAGGCGGTCGCGGAGTTCCTTGACCAACTTTAGGACCTGCATTTCCGTCGTCGTGTCGAGGGCCGTCGTCGGCTCATCAAGGATCAAAAGGTCCGGCTCGCACGCCAAGGCGCCGGCGATGACCACGCGCTGGCGCTGGCCGCCGGAATTTTCATGGGGGTAGCGGCCGTAAATTTTTTCCGGCGCCGGAAGATTGGTGCCGTCGAACAGCTTGAGGGTGGCCAGGCGCGCCGCCTGGGCACCCAGTTTTTGGTGAATCCGCAGGATTTCGTCGATCTGGGGCCCGACCTTCATGTGATAGGTCAAAGACGTCAGAGGATCCTGCGGGACCATGGCCATTCGGCTGCCGCGCAACTCGCGGATCTGCTCATCCTTGAGTTCAAGGATGTTTTGGCCGTCAAACACCACCTCGCCGCCGACGATCACGCCTCCGGGGCGGCAATAGGCCATGAGAGCACGGGCCAGAGTCGTTTTGCCGCATCCGCTCTCGCCGACGATGCCGAGCGTCTCGCCACGGTCGACCTTGAAGCTGACCCCATCAACGGCCAGGGTCAGCCCCCCCGAGGATGGATTATGGTATGCGACCTGAAGGTCCCTGACATCAAGAAGGGTCATCGTCAGCCACCATGCATGCCGCGCGCGGCATCCAGGCCAAGCGCGTTGGCAAGCCCATCACTGGCGAAATTCAGCCCGACCACAAGGGTGCTGATGAAGACCGCCGGCAACAAGATCAGCCACGGCGCTTCATAGATCTGATTGACCCCTTCCGAAACCATCAGGCCCCAGTCCGGCGTCGGCGGCGATATGCCAAGCCCGAGGAACGACAGTGCGCTGACGATCAGGATGGCCGACGAGGTGCGAATGGCGAATTCGACAACGACGACCTCAATCACGTTGGGCGTAAGTTCCCGGAAAATCACCGATAGAGTGGATTCGCCGCGCAGGCGGGCCGCCTTGACATAGGCCAGGGGCACCTGGGTCATGGCTTGCGCCCGAATGGTCCGGACCGCGCCGGGAAAATAACTGAGACCGACGACAATGGTCAGCACGGTCACCGAGCGGCCGAACCCGACCACGAACAAGGCAACGAACAGGATTCCCGGTATGGATAATTTGGTATCGACGATGCGCATTATCACATCGTCGTAATGCCCGCCGATATAGGCCGCCGAGACGGCAAAAAAGGTTCCGATCAGCACAGCCCCCATAACACCGACCATGGCCACCGTGATCGACGTGCGCCCGCCCATCAACAGGCGTGACAAAAAGTCCCGCCCAATGACATCCGTACCGAGCAGGAAATCAGGATGACCGGGCGCCAGCAACGGCACGCCGACCAACTGGGTCGGGCCATACGGAATTAACAAGGGCGCGAATATGGCGCTCAGAAGATGCAACGACACCAAAGCCACACCGACGGTTGTCCCGGGGCTGTGGGTCAGGATTGAGGTTAAAGTCTTATCGTTCACTAACATGGCTTCTCACCCTGGGATCGAGCGCAATGATGGCGAAATCGGCCAACAGGTTCATGAACACCACCAGAACCGCGCCTAAGAAAGCAATTGCCTGGACCACGTGTACTTCGCGGGTATCGACGGCTTCGATCAACTCGATCCCCAGGCCCGGATAGCCGAAGACCTTTTCGACGACGATCAGCCCGGACAACACGCCGGCGACGTAAAGGGCCATCGCATTGAGGGTCGGAATGACCGAGGCCGGAAGCACGTGCCTGAGCACGATGCGGCGTTCCGGAACCCCCGACAGGCGGGCGCGCTCGACGAAATCGCTGTTCATGGTTTCGATGAACCCGGCCCGCAAAAGGCGGCTTAAATGGGCCACGTGACCGATGATCACGGTTATCGCAGGCAGCAGGGAAACCGCCAGAAGCTCAAGCGGATGGGCGTCATTGTAAGCAATAATGACAGCCGGGAACAAAGGTATCCATACGGCAAAGATGATGATCAGAACCGTGCCAATGACAAAATCGGGGATGGAATATCCGATGATGGTGGCTGTCGAGACCACGGCATCCGTACGGTGGCCCCGCCAATACCCCGCCGTGGCTCCGATGACGAAAGCGATCGGCATGGTGATCAGGGTAATGATCGCGCCCAGTTGCAGGGAATTGAGCAGCGGATGAAAGATAATGTCGCCAATGGGGATTTTATCGACGATGGTAAAGCCGAAATCTCCAACCACGGCGCCCGACAACCATGTGTAAAATCGTATCGGCGCCGGCACGTCGAGGCCGAGGTCGTGGCGCATCTCTTCGATGTCTTCCAGCGTCATGACGCTGACGTCGTCTTCGCTGAGATAGACGTCCAGCGCGTCTCCGGGCAGGACTTCCGTTGCCAGGAAGACGAAAACAGCGACCAGGAAAAGAATAAGGACAGAAAGCAATGTGCGCCGGATCATTGCTTTGAACATCAGATCACTCTCACAATCAACACCAACGAAGCCGCCACGAAGAGGGCTCCCGGGCGATCTCCCCAGGGGGAAAAGACGGAGAGGGGAAGCCGTAAAAACGGCTCACGATCTTCCCCTCTCCTGTTTTAGAACACTCAGGATTTCCAAACGGTGTCGAACTTGCCCGACCACCCTTGGGAATGTGCTTTCCATCCATGCACGTTGGAACGGAAGACGTCGATGGTCCGCCGGCCGATGATAAAGAGGGTCGGAACCTCGTCTTGAAGGATGCGTTGCATTTCGTGGTAGATCTCACGGCGTTTCGCCGCATCGCCGGTCGCCATGGCCTTCTTGTAGAGCGCGATATATTCATCGCCCTTCTGATTGGGGTGCCAATAGCCGCTCTCGTTGTAGGTCGGGCGCGCCATGCGGAACAGGTTGGCAGCCGGGTTCCTGGGTCCAACCGGGCCCATGGCGAAGCGGTGCTTGCGGGTCTTCTTTTTGTCTTCGACCCGCCACTTGCGATAGCCGCTTTTCTGCTTTAGCTCGATCGGCATGGTGATCCCCGCCTCCTTGACCGATTCCGACATGACCTGGAAGACACGGTCGATTTCCGGGTAATAGGTCGAATAATAGAGGGTCGGCAGGGTGATGCCATTGGCGTGTCCGGCCTCGGCCAGCAGTTGTTTCGCCTTGTTGACATCGCGAATGGGCGACCTAGCCAGGAAGTCCTCATTGAAATCCGCCATGTGGGTATCATTGGGCACCCATGCCAACTTGCCGTTGTAGACGATATCGATGATTTTTTGGCGGTTGATAGCCAGGGTCAGCGCCTGGCGGACACGCTTGTCCATGAAGGGCGAGCCTTCGTACTTTGGCATAACGGCCAGCATCTGCGAGCCGGCCTTGGCGACATCGATGGTGGTGTTCGGCAGCTTGGCGAATTGCGGAACCATGGCTGGGTCGATCGCCAGCACCATATCGAACTGCTTCGCCCGGTACCCGTTCATGGCCGAACCCATTGTGTTCTGGAACACCACTTCCAGAGAGTCCAGATAGGGGCCTTCACCCCAATAGTCCTGATTGGCTTCGTAAACGACACTGCGCTTGGGATCGATCTTGGCGAACTTGAACGGACCGCTGCCGATGCCGCTCAATCCGATCTTATCAAGATCCGCCGCCGGCATGATCACCTGGCGGTATTCGGCGGCCCACCAGCCGAATTCGGCGTTTGGCGTCTTCATGAAGAACCGCGCCTTGTTGGGGCCGGCCTTTTCAACGCTTTTCAGCATCTTCTTGGCGAACGACGTGCCCTTCTTGGAGCGATGGAAATTGTACGACGAGACCACGTCATCGACGGTGAGGTCGCGGCCATCGTGGAACTTGATCCCTTCGCGGATATCGACTTCCCAGACTGTCTGATCGTCTTTGACGGCTTCCCATTTGGTCGCCACTTCGGGCTGCACGTTGATATCCTGATCGACCCAGGTCAGCGCGTTGTAGACGTTCTTGGTCCTGATATGGATACCCTTATAAGGATGCTTGGCGGTCTTCAGGCTCTTGTGTTTGGAATTGCGGGTTAATATGGCGTAGGTCAGCTTGCCGCCCTTTTTGGGCGTCGCCGCCAGGGTAGTTTTGGGGAGAATCAAATCTCCCATGCTGAGTGTAACGGCGGTGGCGCCGGCGCCGGCAATGACGGAGCGGCGGGTGAACAACGATTTCGATTTCATGATCTGATCCTCTCCCTGATGGTATGCTTGTTGTCTGGTGACAAGAAATCCATACCGTTTAAAAAATTGCGCAAAATAGCCATTCGGAGAATTAAAATGACTCCCAGTCGTGAGAAGTTATAATTTCGTTCAATATCTTCCCAAGTCTCTCGAAAAATAACAATTTCAAAATACCTATAACCGTTATAGAGATTTACTATGCTCTATACGCAACTCAGATCGTTTCATGCCGTTGCCCGTGAAGGCAGTGTAACCGCGGCGGCGCGCGTGCTGAGGATCAGCCAACCGACGATCACCACACAGATCAAGGAGTTGGAGGCGACATACGGCGTCGAGTTGTTCCACCGCCACGGACGCGGGCTCGAATTAACCGAATTGGGGCAGGAATTTTTGCTCAAGACCCAGCGGTTTTTCGGCGTCGAGGATGACTTGATCGAAATGCTCGAAGCGGTTGGGAAGCTGGCTCATGGTCATTTGAGGATTGGCGCAGTCGGGCCTTTCCACATCATGAAGATGCTTTCCGTTTTCCAGCGGCACTTTCCGGGCATCCATGTTTCGGTGGACCTGGGTAATTCGAGGACGGTCTTGCGGCGGCTTAGGGAGTACCGCACCGACGTCGCGGTGCTCTCCCAAATTGAATCCGATCCCGGCCTTCTCACGGTTCCATACAGCCAACAGCGGGTGGTCGTGTTCGTATCCAAGGATCATCCCTGGAGCGGCCGCGATGGAATCCGCCTGAAGGAATTGGACGGACAGGATATGATCATGCGCGAACACGGTTCGATGACCAGGCAGGCCTTTGAGCAAGCGCTCGAAAATGCTAACGTTCGGCCCAACATCGTTCTCGAAATCGGCAGTCGGGAGGCGGTATGGGAGGCGGTCGCCGAGGGCTTCGGCATCGGTTCGGTTTCAGAAGCATCGATTGTTCCCGACAGCCGGCTAAAAATGCTTTCGATTCTCGATGCCGAAATTTTTACCTATACGCACGTGGTATGCATGAAGGAGCGCCAAGACATCAGATTGGTGAAGGCGTTTATCGACATCATCAAGCCGGATGATCTTTAGCGGAATGGTACGGGTTCACCGCTATCGGCTCTTGCCCAACAGAATGTTAAATATTTAAAGGATTCCCCATTTAAACTGCGTAACAAAAGAATCGTTTTCTTCAGCCCCACTTTGAGGGCCGTCGATTACCCTTAACTCATGTAGGCAATGTCCGCTTTGGGTCATAAGCGGACTCTTTTCGACTAGCCTAAAGATGTCCGCTTTTGGGGGTAAAGCGGACATTACCATGACAAATTATTTGCCAATGTATCGAGATTTGTGTGGGGCCTTAGGTATCAAAATGCGCTGCGAAAGGAATTCCGCGTGCTTCCCTAATGCTTCCCGAGAGAAATTCTCCGTACAGCGTGGGCTCGCCAGATATATCTCAATACATTGTAATATAAATAGAAAAAGTGGTGCCCAGGGGCGGAATCGAACCACCGACACGAGGATTTTCAGTACAAAAGAG
>JAZFSL010000278.1:0-6164 GCA_036446135.1 Rhodospirillales bacterium
TTTGGCGTATGAAATTCGTAATCGTAGACCTTGCCCTCGCGGTCGATGGTTCGGCGTTTTTCGACCGTGTAGCCCGACCGGTCCAGCCATTTTGCCCAAAAGCCACTCGTGGGTTGTCCGGTTTCCGGTTCTTCGGGGCCGTGGCCTCTGAACAGGATGTAAAAAAGCATGATCATCAAAATCCCATAGCCGAACTTCAGATGGCCTGGGTCGGCCAAGTGCGACAGCAATGCGCCGGCGATGGCCATGGGTACGGCATAGATCATCAGCGTCCGGGCGACCCGGAAGTCGATCAATTTTTTTCGGAAATAGCCCACAAAGCCGGACGAGAACCCAAAGGTTTCGGTCAGCAGCGCAACGCCAATGGCGGCGACCGGGCTCGCCAGTGTGTACTCAGGCCCCAATAGCGGAAAAACGATGAGGAAGATGGGCATGAAGTAGGCGGCTCCGCCGATGCCGCTCAGCATTGCCGTGGTGGCGACGCAGACGGAGACCGGAAACATGAACCAGTAAATGGTGAAATCCATGGACGCGACCCCTCCCAAGGACCACCAAAAGTAAAATCGACCTCAACTTATTTTAATACAAACAGGTCGTCCAGTCATCACTTGGGGCTTGGTTTTGTGGTCGTTTGGATGAAAGGTTATTTTGGCGTATCGTTCCGGTTATCCTGCCGGTCTTTGGTAAAACGGTGCTGTTTTTGGCCGGCGGGGTGACGGGAGAGCAACCATGAAAGTCGATCTGGAAGCCATAGAAGAAATGGCCAAGCTGTTGTACATCCGCGCGCTCAAAGTGCTGCCGGATGACATCAAGGACGGTCTCAACACCTGGCTCGGGGCCGGTATCGTTTTGAAGTCCGCCATTGCCGCCTTATTGGCGGGCGCAGCGAATGGGCAACAAGATTTTGGGTGAGGTTTCCGCCGTGGTGTTGGCGGGCGGCGCATCGAAGCGCATGGGCCAGACAAACAAACTGCTGACCCAGGTTAAGGGCGCCGCCCTGGTCTATGGGGTGGTGGAAACAGCCATACGTTCGCATGCTGTTGAGATCATTGTCGTCACCGGCTACGAAAAGTATTTGGTAAAGGACGCGCTATCGGGCCTCGACGTGCGCTTCGTTGACAATCCGCACTACGAGGACGGCCTCAGCACCTCGCTCAGGGCCGGCATCGGCGCTGTCGGCGAAGGCTTCGCCGGGGCCGTGGTTCTGCTGGGCGATATGCCGCAGGTGACGACCGGAACCGTCAACGCGCTGATCGAGAAATTTCACGCCGAAAAAGATCAGGCCATCTGTCAACCATCATTTGACGGCCGGCCCGGCAATCCGGTTTTATGGCCCAGAGAATTTTTTGCCGAACTTCTCGATATCAAGGGTGATATAGGCGGACGACAGTTGATCGAGCAATATTCGGCGCGCGTATCGAGGATCGAGGTCGGCGATGCGGGCGTCCATCTCGATATCGACACGCCGGACGACCTGAAATCCATCTAGGACCCGATCAGGAAGTACAGTGCAACAAGCACGATAACCCCACCGGCAATCAAAAACAGGGGATTAATCGTGGCGGTTGCGGGGGTCGCTGCGGGGGCAATTGCGGGGGCGGGACCGGCGACGCCTTCGCGGAAGCTGTTGAAGAATTCCCCGGCCAGTTTTTTTGTCGTGCCTTCGATCAGCCGCCCGCCCAACTGGGCTAGCTTGCCGCCGACATCGGCCTGGACTTCGTAGTGCAGGACCGTCGCACCGCCGTCTTCTTCAAGCGACACCTTGGCGCTGCCCTTGGCAAACCCGGCCGAGCCGCCCGCGCCCTCTCCGGAGATGGTATAGCTCACTGGCGGGTTGAGGTCAGACAGCGTCACCTGGCCCTTGAACTTGGCCTTGATGGGGCCGATTTTGGTAACCACCGTCGCCGTCAGTTCGGTCTCGGAAATCCGTTCAATTTTCTCGCAGCCCGGAATGGATTTTTTAAGAATTTCCGGGTCGTTGAGGGCCGCATAGACCTGTTCTCGCGAGGCTTCAATGCGGATTTCGTCGGACAATTGCATTCGCTGTCTCCGTTTAGATTGTTTTTTTAAATAATCGTTAGTGGGCGGATAGGGTATGTAGCATCAAAGTCAGTTTTTCTCTACCGTTCTCTCGGCGTTACCCGTATCCCTAAACCGGGCGGTATTTTACACCGATCAATCCTGATACAATCATTTTTGCCTGCCACGTGGCGGGCTTTTCCATGCTGGGGAAGTATGGAGGGGAAGGGGTTCGGATGGAAGCATCGACACTCGCACTGATCGGATTTTTGAGCATCTTCGTTGGAGTCCTGATCGGCAGTATCGGCATTGGCGGGATTTTGCTGGTCCCCATGTTGACCTTCGTTTTTGGATTGGGGGTGCACGAAGCCATCGGCGCCGCCATGTTCAGCTATATGTTTAGCGGTCTTGTCGGGGCTTCTCTCTATGCCCACAAGGGCTCAATCCGCTGGAACATGGCATTTTGGCTTTTTGCCGGCGCCATCCCGGCGGCCTTCGCCGGGGCGTTTTTGTCTTCGGTAATCCCGTCCCGGGGGCTGGAGTTTTTTATCGCCCTGTTGATTATTTTTGCCGGCGCCAACGCGGTGCTGAGCCGGAGCAAGGATGAGCAGGAAGAACGAAGCCTCAATGGGCCGGCGCTGGTCGGGATCGGTGCCGTTACCGGCGTCGGTTCGGCGCTCAGCGGCACCGGCGGTCCGCTGGTCCTGGTGCCTATTCTGGTCTGGCTCAAGGTGCCGGTGCTGACCGCCGTCGGCCTGAGCCAAGCGGTTCAGCTTCCTATCGCGGCCCTGGCGAGCGCCGGAAATTTTATCTACGGCTCGGTCAACGTGGCCGTCGGCGTCACGCTGGCGCTGGCGCTGATGATCGGGGCGGCCATTGGCGTGCGTATCGCCCACGCAGTTTCCAGAAACACCCTAAGAAATTTTGTCGCTTGGGTATTGGTCGGGGTCGGCATTTTCATCGTCGTCCGCGTCGTGCGTGGCTAGGCGCTAAATCAGCCTTTTAACGCGCGCGCGTGGTGGCTGATATGGTCGCCCATGAAGGTCGCCATCAAATAATAGCTGTGGTCGTAGCCTTCGCGCATGCGAATGTCGACGGCTTGACCGGCTTCCTTGCAGGCGTCGGCGAACAGTTGAGGTTTAAGCTGTTCGTCTAAGAAATTATCGGCCGTTCCCTGGTCAATCAGAATGGTGCTGCCAATACGATGCCCGGACCTGATCAACGCTGTGGCGTCGTATGCCTTCCAGGTCTCGCGATCCGGACCCAGGTAGCCGGCGAGCGCCTTTTTCCCCCAAGGACACTGCATGGGCGCGACGATCGGGGCGTAGGCCGATACGGATTTATAGGCTTCGGGGTTTTTGAGGGCGATGGTTAAGGCCCCATGGCCGCCCATGGAATGGCCGAAGATGGCGGCGTTGGAAGTATCAATGGAAAAATTGCTGCCGATGAGCGCCGGTAATTCTTCGGTGACATAACTGTACATGCGATACATTTCCGACCAGGGGGCTTCGGTAGCGTCAACATAGAAGCCGGCCCCGGTGCCAAAATCATAATCATCGTCCTCACCGTCATATCCGGCGCCCCTGGGGCTTGTGTCGGGACAGACGACGGCGATGCCGTGCTCCGCCGCATAGCGTTGAAAGCCGCCTTTCGTGGTGACGTTATCCTGTGTGCAGGTTAGCCCCGAAAGATAGTAAAGGACCGGCACCGGAGCATTGGCGGCATCCGGCGGCATATAGACGCTGAATTCCATATCGCAGGCCGTCTGCCTGGCTTTATGGGTGTAGACACCTTGCGTGCCGCCAAAGGCCTTTTGCTCACTGATAATTGTTAGCGTCATACCTTTAGGTCGCTAAAATTCGACAACGCTGCGAATGCTTTCACCCGAATGCATCAAATCGAAAGCCTTGTTGATGTCTTCGAGCGGCATCTTGTGGGTGATCAAGTCATCAATGTTGATTTTGCCGTCCATATACCAGTCGACGATCTTGGGAACGTCGGTACGGCCTTTGGCGCCGCCGAAGGCAGTGCCGCGCCAGACCCGGCCGGTGACCAACTGGAACGGACGGGTGGAGATTTCCTGGCCGGCGCCGGCAACGCCGATGATGGTGCTTTCGCCCCACCCTTTGTGGCAGCATTCCAGGGCTTGGCGCATGGTGCCTGTATTGCCGATGCATTCAAATGAATGATCGGCACCGCCCTTGGTCAAATCAACGAGGTAGGGCACTAGGTCGCCTTCTACTTCTTTCGGGTTGACGAAATGGGTCATCCCGAACTTTTCAGCGATGTCCTTGCGGTCATTGTTCAAATCGACGCCGACAATCATGTTGGCGCCGACCAATCGGGCGCCCTGAACGACGTTGAGGCCGATACCGCCAAGGCCGAAGACGATGACATTGTCGCCGGGCTGTACCTTGGCCGTATTGATCACCGCGCCGACCCCCGTGGTGACGCCGCAACCGATGTAGCAGACCTTATCGAACGGCGCGTCTTGGCGAATTTTGGCGACGGCGATTTCCGGCATTACGGAAAAGTTGGAAAATGTCGAACAGCCCATGTAGTGAAAGATCGGCTTGCCATTGATGGAGAACCGGGACGTGCCGTCCGGCATCAGCCCCTGGCCCTGGGTTTCACGGATGGCCTGGCAAAGATTGGTTCTGCCCGACGTGCAATAATCACACTGGCGGCATTCCGGCGTGTATAAGGGGATCACATGGTCACCTTTTTTGACCGAGGCAACTCCCGGTCCCGTGTCAACGACAATGCCCGCGCCCTCATGACCCAGGATAGCCGGAAAGAGACCCTCGGGGTCGTCACCGGAGCGGGTGAATTCATCGGTGTGGCAGATGCCCGTCGCTTTCATCTCGACCAGCACCTCGCCTTTTTGTGGGCCATCAAGCTGCACGGTTTCAATGCTCAGTGGTTCGCCAGCCTTAAAGGCGACGGCTGCTTTGGTATCCATGTTTTGTCCCTCCTGAATGGGTAATTCTGCGGGTCCCGGTGGCGCGCGGCCGACCTGCTCATCGAGCACCACTGGCGTTTTCACGATAGCCGACAACTCACGCCTGGTAGTCGCCCTATCCCGCCGCGACGTTTTATTCCTGTTCGTCCGACTTGGATTCTACATAGAGATTTTTCAAGGCTTCACGCACCAGATCTTCGGTCATAATGGGTTTGGCGCCGTCATACTTACTGATTGAGAGCACCTGATTGCAGATGAATTTCGGCTGATAATAGGCCAGTTCATGAGCACCTTTTTTCAATTCGGCAACGACAAAATCAAACACATCGTCGGGCAAATCCAAACCACTATGGGTGGCAATTGCGGTAAAGATGGTTTTATAATCTTCGACTGTCGGGGCAAATAATTCAATCTTGTACGGTATCCGCCGCAGGAACGCGGCATCCATTAGATTGTGCGGCGCCAAATTGGTGGAAAAGATCAGCAGCTCGTCGAACGGCACCATGAAGCTTTTGCCGGAATTGAGTTTAAAGAAGTCAACCCGGCTTTCCATCGGCACAATCCAGCGGTTCAATAAGGCTTCGGGGCTAACGATCTGGCGGCCGAAATCATCGACGATAAAGGTCCCGCCAAGCGCTTTGACGTGCATTGGCGCTTCATAAAATTTGGCTTCAGCATTATAGCGGAGGTCAAGCATATCGAGCGTTAGTTCGCCGCCGACGACTACCGTCGGGCGACGACAAGCAACCCAGCGATGGTCAAAATCTTCTTTGCGCAGGCCTTTGTTCTGGAGTGCTAACTGCTCTGCCGATTCATCATCGATCGCCGGAACGTGGACGCCGCCATCGAATACTTTCATGATTTGGCCTTCAATTTCGACCGCATAGGGCACATAAATGATATGCTGGAATATCTTGGCGATTTGTGTTGCGATCGAGGTCTTGCCGTTGCCCGGCGGGCCATACAGCAAAATCGTATTGCCCGAATTGACACCCGGTCCGATTTTTCGGGTAAAGTGGTCAGGAATAATCAGGCCCTCGAAAACCCTATCAATATCAGCGGCGCTTAGATGTTCGTTGGTAATGCGCTGTTTCAGTATCTGTTCCTGATACGAACTGAGCGATACCGGCGCTGGGCCAATATATTGAGAACGCTCCAGCGCATCGGCGCCGATAGTACGACC
>JAZFSL010000279.1:0-2604 GCA_036446135.1 Rhodospirillales bacterium
CGTCGCCCGGCGACATTTCATAGGTTCGGATGTGTTCGACCTTGCCGGGTTTTTCACCGTCCGGTTTTTCCACAACCTTCCAGTCCGACATTTCCGTCGAGCCTTCAGCCTGACCATAGATGGCCCAACTGGGGCCATGATCATGGGGCGCAGAAGTTTTGGGGCCTTCGTATTTGTGCGCCAGAATGCAAAAACCCAAGTCCGGGTCTTCGTACAGAACATTTCTTTCTTCCATCGCATTTGGCCCCAACGCCTCGGCCAAAAAGTCCTCATCTTTTAATGCGTTTTCTACCATCTGGCGCACCTGTTCCAAGCCGTCCGGGCCGGAATCGGCGCTGAGCACACCTTTACAATCGGCGGCGAAAGTTTCGAGGGTGATGGTCATCGATCTTTTCCTCCCGGATTTTATGACGTAGGCATTCTACCAATACCGGGTGTTTCTCTGCCAGCGCTTCCGTGCTATCGCCTAGATTAAGGTATTTAATGGGGAGGACACCATGCGGCTCAAAGACAAGATCGCCATCATTTTCGGCGCCGGACAAGCGCCGGGGGAAACACCGGCCACCGGCAACGGCCGCGCCACGGCCCTGCTGTATGCCCGCGAGGGTGCCAATGTCATGGCCGTTGACCGCAATCTGGACTCGGCGGAGGAAACGGCGGCGATAATCCGGGATGAAGGCGGTTCGGCAAAAGCCTTCCGGACCGACGTCACCATCGAAGACGAGGTCAAGGCGGCTGTTGACGCCTGTGCTCAAGAATGGGGGCGCATCGATATTCTGCACAACAACGTCGGCATCAGTGTCGAAGGCAGCGATGCGCCGATCACCGAAATTGAATCTGATGCCTTCGACCGCATTATCGCCGTCAACCTGCGCTCCATGGTCTATGCCTGCAAACATACGCTGCCGGTGATGCGCAAACAGAAATCCGGCGCCATCGTCAGCATTTCATCGATGGCCGCCAGGGAGGATTACCCCTGGGTGTCCTACAAGGCTAGCAAGTCGGCGATGATTGCCCTGACCACGCAAATCGCCATCCAGAACGCCGAATTCGGTATCCGCGCCAACGTTATCCTGCCTGGCCTGATGGACACGCCCATGGCTGTCGATCGCCGGGCCGAAGCCTGGGGCCGGCCACGCGAAGACGTCGCCGCCGAACGGGACGCCAAAATCCCCCTATTGGGCAAAATGGGTGACGCCTGGGACGTCGCCTATGCATCGCTGTTTCTGGCCTCCGAGGAAGCCAAATTCATTACCGGAGTAGCCCTGCCCGTTGACGGCGGGCGCGGCAGCCGTGTCGGTTAAGTATTCGAAATAAAGGAATTATTTATGAAACGCTTGTCACCCCTCGACCCCGATGCGCTAACGAAAGCGCAAAAAGACGTCCATGACAAGATCATTGCCGGCCCCCGTGGCGCGGTCCGCGGCCCGTTCGTGCCCATGCTGCACAGCCCCGGCGCCGCCGATTTTATTCAGGGTCTCGGCGCATACTTGCGGTTTGACGGCGTGTTGCCCGGCAAGCTTCGTGAGTTGGCTATTTTGACCACGGCGCGTTTCTGGAAGGCCGAATACGAATGGAACTCGCACGTGACGTTCGCAAAGGAAGAAGGGCTGGACCCGGCCATCATCGACGCCATTGCCGCCCATGACACACCCGATTTTTCCGATGCCGATGAACAGGCCGTCTATTCCTTTGTCACCGGGTTGCATGGCAACCACCAGGTCAGTGATGAAACCTTCAGCGCCATCCGGGATGCCTTCGGCGAGGAGGGGACGTTGGAGCTGACCGTATTGGCCGGGTATTACACGATTATTTCCATGGTCCTGAATACGTTTCAGGTCGAGCCGCCGGAAGGGGCCAAGCTGTTACCTTAATCGGCTTTGCTTTCCTGCCACCGATCCAGAATATGCCGGGCTTCGTTGGTTTCCGGGTCCAGAAAAGTATCGTGGTCCGGCGTTTTCGCTGTCAGTTCGATGACGTAGCCGTTGGGGTCGCGGAAATAGATCGAGCGGACAAAGCCATGATCGGCAATGCCCCGGGTGTCGATGCCTTCCTCCGGACCTTTTTTGAACATTTCTTCCAGGGATTCCGGCTCGACCTCAAGCGCTATATGCAGATCGAAGTCGTGCTGCTCTTTAAACTCGAAAGGCTCGCCCGGGGCCTCAAAAAAAGCCAGGCACGACCCATCGTCCATGGCATAGAAGGTGTGCAGCACGGTTGCTTCCCGGCCGGTCTTGGTTTCGCCGATTTCCAGCGAGCCGACAAGGGGAAGCCCCAGAAAGCCTTCATAAAATTTCCGCGTTTCTTCCGAATCCCGGCAACGGTACGCGTTGTGGTGCAGGCCTTTGATCATGTCTTTTCCAATAATGTTTCCCCCGGCCTGACGCGGCTGAATTCCACCGGCCGGGTGGAGGTTTCCAGTATACCATTTTTAAAAGTTACGCGGGTAAAAGCCGATGTTTCCAGCGCGCTCGCTTCGGGGAAATCAGATCGGTAATGGGCACCGCGGGAATCTTCACGGGCTACCGCCGCCGCGGTTATTGCGCGGGATACCAAAATCAGGTTTTTCAAATTCATCCAGTCATGCCAGGTCAGGTTATAGGC
>JAZFSL010000280.1:0-4777 GCA_036446135.1 Rhodospirillales bacterium
TTCCAGCCGCCCCAACCCCCGTGACCATACCTGTTCGGCCAGCCGGTTGATGATCTCGATTCCGGTCAAATCGCCTTTGTGAACGGTGCGATCAAAAGTCTGCCCGGCAAAAGCTTTTTGGTGCACGCTGCCATCTTCGTTGCGGTCGAAGAAACAGCCGAGCTCGTTTTCCAATTCTCGGATGCGTTCCTGCGCGCCCACAACCAGCGCCCATGCGAGGTCTTGGCGGTTCAACCATTTGCCGCCTTCGATGGTATCCATGAAATGCCGTTCCAAGGAATCATCCGGTGACAGGGCGACGTTATAGCCGCCCTGCACCATGCGCGTGCAGCCGGATTTCCCCAGCAATCCTTTGACGGCGACGGTTATCGACAGGTCCGGCGCTGCATTGGACGCATGCAGCGCCGCAAACAGCCCGGCGCCGCCCGAGCCCAGGATCAGAATATCGGTTTCGATGCTCTCAAATTTGCTCAAGTATCGACGCCCATGCTTGCCAGCGCCGCCGTGCGTCTTTCTTCGGCCGTATCCCGAACGGCGTCATAGAGGCTGTCGCCATTAGCGTCCATGGCCACCAGCAGGGGGCCGAAGTCATGAATTTCGAACTGCCACAGGCTTTCCGGGTTGAGGTCATCGAGATCGGCATCGAGGATCCTGTCGATCCAAGTGGTTTCCAGCGCCGCCGTGCCGCCGATAATGGCGAGATAAACACCGCCCAGGTCCTTGAAGGCGGCGGCGCTGTCAGGCCCCAGCCCGCCCTTGCCGATGATCATGCGCACACCATAGCGTTCCATGAGTGGCCGGGTGAAGCGTTCCATCCGCGCCGACGTTGTCGTGCCGATACAGATGGATTGGTACCCCGCTGGACAGGAATTGCTGACCGGCACTTTTTTGACATTCGGCGCCGTGTGGATGACTGCGTGACCGGCCATATCCAATCGGATTTCCCGGCCTTTGTCGAACATATGGATTTGTGTCGCATCGCGGATACCGAACAAGATGTCTTGAAGCGTTACGTGATCACCGATGCGAAGTTTGCGGATGTCGTCTTCCGTACACGGCATGGGAAAATCATAATCTGCCATTTTAAAATCCAATCTCGACGCCATCGGGTTTAAACGTCGCCCGGGCGCGGCGGGCGGAATGGCATTGAATGTTGACGGCGACCGGATTCATGGTGATGTGCGTCGCCGCAATTTCCACATGCACCGCAAAAGACGTCGAATCGCCGCCCAACCCCTGCGGCCCGATGCCGAGGCTGTTGACGGCTTGGCCCAGTTCCTGTTCCAGCTTAGCGCCTTCGCCGTCGCCGCAAACGGAGCCCAGTCGCCGCGTTGCGGCGATTTTTGCCAATTTTGCGCAAAGATCCGCCGTGCCGCCGACGCCGACACCGACGATCGTCGGCGGGCAGACCTTACCGCCGGCCTCCATGACCTTGTCGATGACAAAAGTCTTGATGCCGTTCACGCCCTCCGCCGGAATGCACATTTTCAGGAACGAGCCGTTTTCCGAGCCCGAGCCTTTGGGGATCATTTCAATCACCAACTCTTCCGCCCGATCGGAAAAATCGATGTTGATGACCGGCACCCGGTGACCACACGAGTTGTGTTCATTAACACGGGTCACCGGATGAACGACGGAAGAACGTAACGGATATTCCGTCGTCGCCCGCGCACAGCCCTTGGCAATGGCGGACTTCAAATCGATACCGTCGGTTTCCACGCCACGCCCGATGGTGACGTTGTAAATGGGGATGCCCGTGTCCTGACACAAAAGGTTGTCCGTGTCCTCGGCGACGTCGATATTTTTGATCATCGTCGCCAGGATGGATTTGCCGGTGGCGTCGGTCTCGGAGGCATCGAGTTTTTGAAACCCGTCCTTGATGTCATCCGGCAGCACCTTGAGGGCTCGGATGTACAACAGCTTGGCCGTTTCTTCTATGGCTTCCAGATCAATCTTCATGGCCTATTTCCGTTCCTCAATGATTTAAGCCCGCTCAAACGGCGTTGACCAGAAACAAAAGCCCTATGGCCAGGCTTGTGCCCCCGGAAACGGCAATCAGGGTCTTTTGCCAATCCCGCCATGCCAGAAATTCCAGCGCCAACAGCCGAACCCCGCCGGTCAGGTGCAGGGCGAGCAAAACGATCAGCCCGGTTTCGGCGAGTTTCACCATCGGTTGTTCAGACCATTTCAGGAAGCCGTCAAAGGCCACTTCGTGCTCAATAGCCTGGACCAGCAGACTAAAATGAAAAGGCAGAAACAACGCCAGCGCCAGCCCCGACACCCGGTGCAATACGAACGCCCAATAAGAGGTGTGATTGCGGTGCCCGGCTATTAATTTCTCCATCACCCGCCCGCCATCCCGTAAAAGGCGAAAACGACGCGAAAGCCGAAACCCAAAAGGACCACGGCAAACGCCACCATGAGGCCGTTTGTCGCGCCCGGCGACAGCGGCGTCATTTCGCGTAAAATGGTCCGTAGCCCGATCGGCGCGTGCAGGCCGACGGCAACGACGAAAACGCCGTAAAACAAGGCCCAACCCAAGCTTCCGCCGACGCGGGAAACAATTTCCGCCGCCGACAAGCCGCCTTGAACGGCAACAATGACGGTTGCCAAATGGACGCAGACGGCAACGGCCAGCACGATAGCGCTCATACGCTGGACCAACCACAGCCGGTTCTCCGTCCGTTCGGCGTAGGCGAGACCAGGGTTACTTATAGAGCTCATAACCGGCCCTTCAGCGTCGCCACGCTGACGGCGCGTTTCAGGCCGGCGATGGACGCCGTTGGGCTCAGATGCTTGGGGCAGTGTTCCTGGCAGCTTTGCTGGGAATGGCAGCCAAGACAGCCGTTTTCCCCGGCGATGAGTTGCAACCGGGCCGGGCCGCCGGTATCGCGGGCGTCATTGACCAGCGTCCAGGCGCGATTGAGCGCCGCCGGGCCTAAGTAATCGGGTTTCCATCGGACGACGTCGCAGCCGGCGTAACAGACCCCGCAACCGATGCATTCGATACCGGCGTTGGCGTTGCGGCGCCGTTTGTCCGCAGGCTTGATCCGGGCGAAGTCATCGTCCCTGGTTTTGTCACCCTTGAAAGCGCCGCCGGCCTTGGACCACTTGTCGAAGAAGACCCGCATGTCTACGGACAAATCCTTGATGACGGCCAGATTGCCCAAGGGGGCAATTTCCAGCGTCCCGCCCCCGGCGACCTTTGACACATGCGTGCGGCACGTCCACCGGGGCTTGCCGTTTACCGTCATGGCGCAGGACCCGCACATGCCGACCCGGCACGAAAACCGATAGCTTAAACTTGGCGCCAGTTTGCGCTGCACATAGGTGACGACGTCCAGCACCGTCTGGTTTTCCAGCCTCGGCACCTCATAGGTAACGAAGCGGCCGGCCTTGCCGCCACGCCATATCGAAACTTTCAAGGTCGCCTCCATGCCTTAAGTATAAGATGTTAATTAGCGGTGTTCCAACGCCAACACGGCAGATAAGATGTGGGACCGGAAAGGCCGGGGGAGTTCCTCAAAAAATGTTCGGCTACGAATGGGATATGCTGGCGATCATCTCGGCGGCGCTGATCGTCGGCGGCATCGTCAAAGGCATTGTGGCGCTTGGTCTGCCGATCGTAAGCATGGCTATCTTGCTGAACTTTTTGCCGCCGCTGACCGTGCTCGGCCTTTTAGTGGCGCCAATCCTGGTCACCAACCTGTGGCAGGCGGCGCGGGCGGGAAACTTGTTACTGCCGCTGAAGCGGTTCCGGCTGATGATCGTCGTTGCCTTGGTCTGTCTGTTCATCGGCGCCGAGATGGTCGTCATCATCGATACCGCCGTGCTGTTCGCTATTTTAGGTGTCATCGTCGCCACGTTTTCCGCCCTCAATCTGGCCAAACCCCGGGTGCATCCGGTCAAGCCTGAAACGGAAAAATGGCTGGGGCCACTGGCCGGTGCCGTCGGCGGGCTGCTGGGTGGTGTCACCACCATCTGGGGGCCGCCGATGATGATGTATTTTGTCATGTTGAAGCTGCCCAAGGAGGCCTTCGTGCGCACCGTCGGGCTGGCATGGTTTTGTCTCGCCATCCCCCTGGCCATCGCCTATTGGCGCAACGGGATATTTACCGGCGACATCATCCCGCTTTCCATCGCGGCTTGCGTACCGGGGATGATCGGCATCCGTATTGGCGAGATCATTCGCGACCGCATCGACCAGGAAACATTCCGCAAGGTGATGTTGGTGATTTTGTTGATCATCGGTTTAAACCTGATCCGAAGGGCGATATTCTAACATCAATAAGGGGGAGAGCGTGTCGGGCGTACGCGGACAATTCACCACCAGGGCCGGATTTATTCTCGCCGCCGCCGGTTCCGCCATCGGCCTCGGCAATATCTGGAAGTTTCCCTACCTGGCCGGAGAAAACGGCGGCGCGGTTTTTCTTATCCTCTATCTGGGGTTCGTTTTTACCATCGGGCTCAGCATCATGCTGGCCGAATTTGCCATCGGCCGGCGCGCAAAAAAGAACCCCGTCGGCGCCTTCAGGATTCTAAAGGGCCGGGCCTGGGCCGCCGTCGGCGGCATGGGCGTTTTTACCGGCTTTGTCATTCTGTCGTTTTATAGCGTCGTCGGCGGGTGGACTATCGCCTATGCCGCCAAGACGGCGACGGGCCTGTTGGGCAACGGTGACGCCAGGGCCCTGGGCGGCGTCTTCGGCAGCTTCATCGCCGCCCCCTTCGAGCCGATCATCTACCACGGCATCTTCATGGCCCTGACCGTCGCCGTTGT
>JAZFSL010000281.1:0-2221 GCA_036446135.1 Rhodospirillales bacterium
GCGCCCTGGTCCTTCTGCCGGTTGAAGTCGAACGCGCCGACGCCGAAGGACAAAAAGGCGGGATCATCGGCGCGTGCCGGCGCCGACGGCAAGGCGATTGCCGCCGCGGTGGCGGCAAAAATCATGACAAAATTAAAATAGAACCGTTTTAACACGCCAATCCGCCCCTTTTAAAAGCACGAGCACCCCGCATCTTAGGGAAATGGGTTGCAGATTCAAGAAATACCGCAGAAACCCTCCGGTGAGGGCCTGTTATTTTACTCTCTTTTTCAGCCGTTGCGTGGCTTTGACCAGTGCTTCGCGGATGCCCGTTTCCATGGCTGAGTGACCGGCGTCGGGAACAATTACGTAATCCGCCTTGGGCCAGCTGGCCGCCAATTTATCGGCGGTGACGATGGGGCAGACCATGTCGTAGCGTCCCTGAATGATAGCGGCGGGGATGTCAGAGATGATGCCGACGTTATCCAGCAGATAATCGTCTTCCAGAAACATGCCGTTTTTGAAGTAATGCGCCTCGATTCTGGCCAGCCCGAGAGAGCCGGAGCCGCCGACAGAAGGCGGTGCGCCATTGAAATCAACGATCAGCACTGAACACGATGTTTCATAACGATTCCAGGCCTCGGCGGCGGGCAGGTGCACATCAGGGTCGGGGTCGGTCAGGCGGTGGTGATAGTTTTCAAACAGATCGTCGCGTTCGTCTTCAGGCAGAAAACCGCTAAACGCATTCCAGGCTTCCGGGAATACGGTCTTGGTGCCATAGAGAAACCAGTCCAGCTCAGCCTGAGAGCCCAGGAAGACGCCGCGCAGGACGAAGGCCGCACATCGGTCCGGGTGCCTGATGCCGTAGGCCAACGCCAAGGTCGATCCCCAGGAGCCGCCGAACACTATCCAGCGGTCAATGCCGAGATACCGGCGCAGGGTTTCGATGTCGCCGACAAGGTGGTCCGTGGTGTTGTCCAACAAATCCGAAAACGGTTTCGAGCGTCCTGAGCCGCGTTGGTCGTAAATGACGATGCGGTAAAATTCCGGATCGAAAAAACGCCGGTGCGCCGGGTTGGCCCCGGCGCCGGGGCCGCCATGCAGGAAGATCGCGGGGAAGCCGTTGGGATTTCCGGATTGTTCCCAATACATCTCATGATCGCCGCCAAGCGACAGCATTCCCCCGTCGAAGGGGTCAATCCTGGGGAACAGCGATTGCCTGCCGGAGTGTGTGTCCATGACCTTGTATCCCAAGTGTATTGGGCTAAAGCGTACCCTCGATTGCGTAGGCCAGCAACTTTACCACTTGCTCGGGGGTTTCGGCGACGGCCATGGCGGCGCCGTCGACTTCTTTTAATGGATGCGTCAGGTCCGGGTCGTGCAAGGTGATCAACGGTTTGCCCAGGGCAGCGGCAAAACCGGCGTCAAAGGCGGCATTCCATTGTTTGTACTTGTCGCCGAAACGTACGACGACGACGTCGGAACGCTCAATCATTGTCCGGGTGCGGATGGCGTTAACCTTGGCGCCCTTGTGATCTTTCCAGAAATCACTGCCCTCGGCGCCTAGGATGCTAACTCCGCAATCGTCGCTGGAAGCATGGTCTGTCACCGGTGCCAGCAAGGTAACGGGCAGGTCCGCCTTGTCGATGCCACCGGCGATTAGCTCGCGCCAGTCTGTATGGATTTCACCCGACAGGTAAACTATCCAATTGTCGTTTTTCATAAAATCAGTTCCGGGCAAAAATCAGGCGGCAGATTTTTTGTCTTTGAAATTTTTGACATGGGCCCGGTCGTAGTGGTGCTGGCAATAAGGTTTTTCGGGAACCACGGCGTCGCCGCAGAAACGGAAATCCTCTTTCCCCGGGTCTCCATCCGGCCAACAGCACATGCCGGGGCGAAGCTCATCCAGACTGATGACCTGGGCCGGTTTCGGTTTCTGTTTGATGGGGGAACCGCGTTTTTGCAGGCCGAGGCGGTGAACTTTGCCGACGACAGCGTTTTTGGTGATGTTCATCCGCCCCCCGATAACGCTGGTGGTAAGGCCTTCATTCCATAGTGCAATGAGTATGCTAATACGTACGGGGGTCCATTCTTCTGCCATATTTTTTTATTCGTCGCTTAAGGTCGGGCGATCCCAGGTCAGCCAACGGTTTGCGGTCGAAGCCTCCTTGTCGGGGTAAAAACGAGTAAAACCTTACGAACCGACACTAACAATATTTAGATAAATTCGACAACCCCCATA
>JAZFSL010000282.1:0-21557 GCA_036446135.1 Rhodospirillales bacterium
CGGTCTTTCCGGGCGCTGTGGATCCAGCGCATCAACGCCGGCGCCCGTGAAAACGGACTGACCTACTCACAGTTTATGAACGGTTTGGGCAAGGCCGGGATCGAGATCGATAGGAAAATTCTATCCGATCTGGCGATCCGCGAACCGGATGCCTTTAAGGTGCTTGTTGAACAGGCCCAGGTCGCGCTCGCCAATAACGCTTAAAACCCCAAAAACGGTATTTTGGGGATAGTATCGGGAGCCGGCCTTGGAATAGAGGGCGGCTCCTTTTTTGTTGCCAGTTACGAAACGGATTGAAATGTCAGACGTTGAAGCACTTCGAAACGAATTGACGGCAGCCATCGATGCGGCTGGGGGTCTGGATGACCTTGAGCAAATCCGCGTGTCAGCGCTTGGCAAGAAAGGCCGGATCACGGACTTGATGAAGGGCCTGGGCGCCATGGACGCGGACACCAGGAAACAGGTTGGTCAGGCACTTAACGCGCTTAAATCCGAGATTGCCCAGGCGCTGGAAACCAAGAAAAGCTCATTTGCCGATGCCGAGCTGAATGCCCGTCTGGCCGGTGAAGCCGTGGACGTCACCTTACCCGTCCGCCCCGAAGCCGAAGGCCGCATTAACCCCATCAGCCAAACCATCGACGAGGTCGTGGCGATCTTTGGTGAAATGGGCTTAGGCGTCGCCGAAGGTCCCGACATTGAGGATGATTGGCACAACTTTACGGCGCTGAATATTCCGCCTGACCACCCGGCGCGCCAGGAACACGACACCTTCTATCTTCCCGCTCATGGTGACGAGGAACACATGGTGCTGCGTACCCACACATCGCCGGTGCAAATCCGCACCATGATGGCCGGCAAGCCGCCGTTCAGGATGATCGTGCCGGGCCGCACCTATCGCTGCGATTATGACGCCACCCATTCGCCCATGTTCCATCAAATCGAAGCGCTGGTGGTCGATGAAAATACCCATATGGGACATTTGAAGGGCTGTTTGATAGATTTTTGCCGGGCGTTTTTCGATGTCGATGACCTGCCGGTGCGTTTCCGTCCCAGCTATTTCCCCTTCACCGAACCGTCCGCCGAAGTTGATATCGGCTGTATCCGTAAAGACGGAGAATTGCGTATCGGCCATGGCGACGACTGGTTGGAAATTCTCGGCTGCGGCATGGTCAACCCGAAGGTGCTGGAAAACTGCAATGTCGATTCGGCCAAATATCAGGGCTTCGCCTTCGGTATCGGCATTGAACGCCTGGCGATGCTGAAATACGGCATCCCTGATTTGCGCACGTTTTATGAATCGGACCTGCGTTGGCTGCGCCATTACGGCTTCAGCTCCCTGTCGGTGCCTTCCATGGTCGGGGGGCTGTAGGTCATGAAATTTACCTTCGGCTGGCTCAAGGAACATCTGGATACGACAGCGTCGCTTGATGAGGTCGCCCTGCGCCTGACCATGATCGGGCTGGAAATCGATAAGGTCCATGACCGGGCCAAGGACTTGGCAGGCTTCGTCGTCGCCCGTGTAATTGTGGCCAAAAAACACCCCGACGCCGACAAGTTGACCGTCTGTCAGGTCGATACCGGCAAGGAAACCGTCGAAGTCGTCTGCGGCGCCCCCAATGCGCGCCAAGGCATGGTTGGCGTGTTCGCTGCGTCCGGGTCTTATATTCCCGGCACCGGCATCACCTTGAAGCCGACGGAAATCCGCGGCGTCGTTTCCAACGGCATGCTGCTGTCGGAGAAAGAGGTCAACCTTAGCGACGACCATGACGGCATTATCGAACTTGACGATGATGCGCCCCTGGGCACGCCCGCGGCTGACGCCATGGGGCTATCGGACCCGGTCATCGAAATTGAAATTACGCCTAACCGGGGCGACTGCTTGGGCGTTTACGGCGTCGCCCGTGATCTCGCCGCCGCCGGTGTCGGCACATTGCGGCCCCTGAACCGCGAACCGGTCAAGGGAACCTTCGAAAGTCCCGTTACGGTCACACTGGATTTCGGCAAGGATACTGAAAGTGCCTGTCCTTATTTTGTCGGGCGGCTGGTGCGGGGCGTCAAAAACTCAGAAAGCCCCAAGTGGCTGAAAGAGAAGCTGACGGCCATCGGTCTTCGCCCGATTTCGGCGTTGGTCGATATCACCAACCTGATGACCATGGATTATGGTCGGCCGCTGCATGTCTTCGACGCCGCCAAGGTCAAGGGTGGGTTATCCGTGCGGTTGTCGAAAAAGGGTGAAAAAATTCTCGCCCTGGACGGCAAGGAATACGAGCTTGATGACGCCATGACGGTGATCTCCGACGACAACGGCGCGCAGGCGCTGGGCGGGGTCATCGGCGGCGACGCATCGGGCTGCACGCAAGATACGGTCGATGTGTTTTTGGAATCCGCCTATTTCGACCCAGTGCGCACGGCAATGACGGGTCGCAAGCTGAATGTCATATCCGATGCGCGGTTCCGGTTCGAGCGCGGCGTCGATCCGGCTTTTTTGATCGACGGCATGGAAATCGCGACGCGGCTGGTGATGGACCTTTGCGGCGGCGAGGCGTCGGAACTGGTGGTCTCCGGGGCCGAGCCCAAGTGGCAGCGCGACGTGACACTGCGCCCGGAAAGGATCGAAACCCTGGGCGGCGTCACCATGACCAAGAAGGACATCGTTAAAATTCTCTCGTCTCTCGGCTTTGATTGCAAAAACGGGGGGAAAAGCTTATCCGTCGCCGTGCCGTCCTGGCGGCTCGACATCGTCGGTGAAGCATGCCTGGTCGAAGAAGTCGTTCGTATCCACGGCTATGACAACATTCCAACGGTGTCCCTCAAACGCGATACCAGCCTGCCGTCTCCGGCGCTTAATTCTTCGCAGCGCCGCCGGGTAACGGCAAGGCGCCTGCTTGCTGTTCGCGGCATGGTCGAGGCCGTGACCTATTCGTTCCTCAGCGTCAAGGAAGCGTCGTTGTTCGGTGGCGGGGCGGAAGCGCTTAAACTGATGAACCCGATCAGCGCCGATCTGGACGTTATGCGCCCTTCGTTGTTGCCGAACCTGATGGCGGCGGCAGGCCGGAACGCGGCCCGTGGAACCGCCAACGCCCGCTTGTTTGAAATAGGCCCGTATTTTTGGGGCGCTGCCCCCGACGAACAAGGCATGGCCGCCGCCGGCATTCGTGTCGGCGCTTCCGGCGGGCGCCATTGGGCGGAGCAGCCCCGCCCCGTTGATGCCTTTGATGCCAAGGCCGATGCCTTGGCCGTGTTGGCCGAACTCGGTATTCCTGTCGAAAAGCTCGACATCGCAGCAGATGCTCCGGCCTGGTATCACCCCGGCTATAGTGGCGTCATGCGGTTGGGGCCGAAGATGGTTTTGGGCCATTTCGGCGTTATTCACCCCGGTGTGTTGCAGGCCATGAACGTCAAAGGCCCCATTGCCGGGTTTGAAATTTTCTTCAATGCCCTGCCGGAGCCTAAGGAAAAGAAAAGCAAGGCGCGCCCACACCTGGACTTGCCGCAATTTCAGGCTGTGGAGCGGGATTTTGCGTTTGTCGTCGATTCAGGGGTCACCGCCGCCCAGCTTCTGGCCGCAGCCAAAAGCGCTGATAAAAAACTGATTGCCGGTGTCTCGTTGTTTGACGCTTTCGAAGGCGGTGATCTGGGCGACGGCAAAAAATCGCTGGCCATCAATGTTGTCCTTCAACCGCTGGACAAAACCCTGACCGATGCGGAAATTGACGCTGTTAGCGACAAAGTGGTGGCGAACGTCAGCAAGGCGACCGGCGGTGTTCTCCGGGGTTAAGTTGTTTCTTTTTCTCCCTGTCCGGGTTACCGCCCGCCACCGAGCCCGACTCAGATACGTATTCTTTGTCGAGCGCCGCCTTTACCGTCTGACAGGTGTTCTCTAAGTGAGTGCGCAGTATTTGCGCCAATGCCGAAGCGTCCCGCCTGCCCAGAGCATCGAGGATTTCCTCGTGTTCCGCAACGGCCTGGTCCCACCGGTCTTGGGAGAAATTCGCCCGAAAGCGGGCCAACCGGATGCGCCCGGCAAGGGAAAGGTAGGTAGCGACAAGCGTCTTGTTATTCGTGGCCTCAAGGATTTTCATATGAATGGCCTGATTGGCCATGAAGTATTTACTCAGTTCCCGGCGCTTGTGATGGGCCGTCATTTGAAAATGAAGCGCCCGGATTTCGTCGATTTCATCATCGCTAATTCGACCACAGGCGATTTCGCCGGCCAGGCTTTCGAGGGTTCCCATGATCGGGAAGATTTCATCCAGGTTCTCGGCTGTTATTTGGGCAATGCGAGCGCCGCGATTGGGCAGTAAAATCAGAAGGCCTTCCGAGGCCAGCACCTTAAGCGCCTCGCGAAGTGGTGTCCGGGAAACCGAAAGCTGCTCACACAACTGTTTTTCCGGCACCCGCTGGCCGCCGACAAATTCTCCTTCGAAAATCATATCCCGGATTCGGCTGACGATTTCATTGTGAAGGGATGCTTGGGTCACGGTGTCAGCGCGCTTTCCAGTACGCGGGCGATATGGATGGCTTCGCGCCCGGCGCCGTCCTTTATCTGGCTTCTGCAACTGGTGCCCCCGGCGACGATCAAGGTGTCTTGGGGAGCCTCGCGTACGGCGGGCAGCAAACTTTGTTCGCCCATTTTTACGGAGATTTCGTAAGTTTCGGCATCATATCCAAAAGCCCCGGCCATCCCGCAACAGCCTGACGGGATGGTTTCAACGGCAAGACCCGGCACCAGCTTGAGGGTCGCCTCGACGGCGCCCATGACGGCGAATGCTTTCTGGTGGCAATGGCCATGCAGCAGGGCGCGGTTTTGCGGCAGGGGGCGAAGGTCGAGCTTCAACGTTCCCGCTGCTTGTTCTTTGGCCAAAAATTCTTCGAACAGCAGCGCTGCATCGGCAAGGGCGTCTGTTTCAGGGCCGGGCAACATGGCCTTGAATTCATCGCGGAGCGTGAACAGGCATGACGGCTCAAGGCCGATGATAGGCACGTCGCGGAGCGCAAAGGGCGTCAATGCCGCGACCATGCGCTGTGCTTCGGCCTTGGCTTCATCGATTAGTCCGGCGGCTAAAAAGGTTCGCCCGCAGCAAAGGGGGCGGCCTCCATCGGTGGGCGTGGAGATGTGAACCCGGTAGCCTGCGGCCTTTAGAACCGACAGAGCGGCGCGGGTGTTTTCCGGCTCGAAATAGGTGTTGAAGGTGTCCGCCCATAACACGATGTCAGCTTCTTCCGGCGTGCAGGTGGCTGTTTTATCGCGACGGAAGTGGTCGTTTCGCCATTGCGGCAGGCGGCGCTTGGCCGTCAAACCGGTCAGCTTCTCTCCCAGCACCGCCAGTCCGGGGATGCGGTCGCGTAAATTCAGAAAAGCCCCGAAGCTGGACGCCCAGGGTGCATACTGCGGCAGATAGGCGACCATTCGGTCGAACAGCCTGAGCCCATGGCGGCGGCGGTAGTGATAGAGAAACTCGGTCTTCATTTTTGCCATATCGACGCCGGTCGGACATTCCCGTTTGCAGCCTTTGCAGCCGACGCAGAGCTTCATCGTTTCGAGCAGCGCATCGGATGTCATGGCGCCCAAGCCCAGTTGCCCGGAAAGGGCGAGGCGCAGCGTATTGGCGCGGCCCCGGGTCAGGTGTTTTTCATCACCGGTCACCCGGTAGGACGGGCACATGACGCCGGCATCGAATTTCCGACACGCGCCGTTGTTGTTGCACATTTCAACGGCGCCACCGAAGCCGCCCCAATCGGACCAGTCGAAGCCTGTTTTCAGGGGCGGCACGTGGTAGCCGGGCTTGAATCGGAACAACGTTCGGTCGTCCATTTTTGATGGCCGGACAATCTTGCCGGGATTCATCAGTCCCGCCGGGTCGAAGGCGTCTTTGACCTGTTCGAAGGCCCTGGTGATACGGCCGCCGAACATGGGCTCGTGGAATTCAGAGCGCACCAGTCCGTCGCCGTGCTCGCCGGAATGCGATCCCTTGTATTCCCGCACAATGGCGAAGGCTTCTTCAGCGATATCGCGCATTTTTTTGGCGTCGACCTCGGATTTCAGATTCAGCACCGGGCGCACATGCAGGCATCCGACAGAGGCATGGGCGTACCAAGTGCCGGTGGTGCCGTGTTTTTCGAAGACACGTGTCAGCCGGTCGGTGTAGTCGGCCAGGTCTTCCAGCCGGACGGCGCAGTCTTCGATGAACGAGATCGGTTTGCCGTCGCCCTTCATGGACATCATGATGTTGAGGCCGGATTTCCGGACTTCCCAGATGGCTTTCTGGAAATCGGTGTCGATGGCTTCGACGAGCGCGCCGGCAAAACCCAGTTGCGCCATTAATTCACCCAGTTCTTTCAGGCCGCGAAGTTGTATGCTCCGATCATCACCGGCGAATTCCACCAACAACAGGGCGCCCGGCGTGCCTTGGACGAATTTTTCCACCGTCGGGCGGAAAAGCGGAATATCCATGGATAATTCAATCATAGTGCGATCGACAAGTTCCACCGCCGCCGGGTCCAACTCGACGATATGGCGGGTCGAGGCCATGGCGTCATGCAGCGTCGGAAAATGACAAATCCCCAGCACTTTGTGGGATGGCAGGGGTTGCAGGTCGATCTGGATGCGGGTCGAAAACGCCAGCGTTCCTTCTGAGCCGACGAGCAGGTGCGCCAGATTGGGATGCAGGGACGGCGGCGCGGTGGTCGCCGCCGCCCAAGGGCCACGCCGCACACCGCCCGGCATCAGGGCGTCGATGTTGTAGCCGCCGACCCGGCGCATTAGGTCGGGGAAGCGGTTGGTGATTTCAGTTGCTTCGCGATGGCCTAGGTCGAGAAGCTCGTTGACCAGGGATTGCTGGCGCCCGGTCAACCCGGCGGCGGTTTCGTTATCCGACAACTCGCCGAAAAGCATGCTTTCGCCCGACATCAGCACCGTGTCGATAGCCAGCACGTTGTCGCGCATGGGGCCATAACGGATCGACCGGGCGCCGCAACTGTTGTTGCCGGTCATGCCGCCGATGGTAGCGCGGCTGGAGGTCGAAACATCGACGGGAAACCAAAGCCCATGGGTTTTCAGAAAAGCATTTAGCTGATCCAGCACCAACCCCGGCTCGACCCAGGCGGTGCGCGCGCCTGCGTCAAATTCAAGGATCCTGTTCAGGTGCTTGGAAACGTCAACGACGACGGCCTCGCCCACCGTTTGCCCGCATTGCGACGTGCCCGCGCCGCGGGGCAGCACCGGAACACCCGCATCAGTGGCAATTTCCATTACACAGGTGATGTCTTCGGGGGTTTTCGGAACAACTACGCCGATGGGTGTTATTTGATAGTGCGATGCATCAGTTGAATACCGCCCGCGGCTGCCCCGGTCGAACAGGACCTCGCCTTCGAGTTCCTTGTTCAGGCGCCACGTTAGTGCGGAATTTTCGGTCGGTGGGATACTGTGTGCTGGATCAATGTGTGAGGATGTCATGTCATGGTCAAAATCAATGCGTTGTCTTGCCGGGGTCTGTAGAAACAGCAGAACATATCATAACTTTTTGCATGCAAAAATCAAGAATAGCGTTTATGCGATCCTTTCCAGAGGCCTTGTTAGCCAAATACACTCGAGATTATTGTGGTATTATATGAATAGTATCAATATGTTAATTGAGTTTCCGGTGTGCCCGTCAAGCCTGGGAATAGAGTTTGCTGCTTTTGGGTTAAAATGCATGCAAAAAAATAGCTTGCGGTGTTTTTACCCGAAAATCAACCACCATCATTGTCTTTCATCAGGCCTTTTTCCTTGTCCGGTGGATGGGCGACAGAGCGCTCAGCCCTGGACCGAGCCTGTCGAGTGGCTTTCGTAGAACTGCTCTTCCTTTGAGACCTTGCGCTTGGGAATCGGGTCGTGGCTGCGCCAGTAGTTGGAGGCCGCGGCGGCACCGCTGCCCGAGCGTACGTCAACGCCAACATCGAGCATCGCCATCTCGGCGCCACAGATGGCGCCCATCAGCATGAGCTCGTTGAGGTCACCCAGATGGCCGATGCGGAACAATTTGCCGGCGACTTTGGAAAGTCCGGCGCCAAGCGCCAGGTTGTAGCGCCGAAATGCTACGTCGATGACGTGGGCGCCGTTGATCCCGTCGGGTATCATCACCGCGCTGACGGTGTCGGAGTACCACTTGGGGTCCTTAGCGCAGAGCGACAGCCCCCAGCCCTCGGTGACCGCCGCACGCACTCCTTCGGCGAGATAGTGGTGGCGCGTGAAGACGTCCTCAAGCCCCTCTTCGAATATGATATCGAGGGACTCGCGCAGGCCATAGAGCATGGGTAGTGACGGGGTGAAAGGAAAATAACCGCTCGAGTTGGCACTAATCATGTCGGCGAGATCAAAGTAACAGCGCTTCGATTCGGCGGTCTTCATTGCGTCTAAGGCCTTCGGGCTGACTGCCAGGATGCCCAGCCCGGCCGGCAGCATTAACCCCTTTTGTGAGCCGCTGACTGCGAGATCGATGCGCCACTCATCCATGAGGAAATCGATGCTGGCAAGCGAACTCACGGCGTCGACGTAAAGCAGGGCCGGGTGATCGACGTCATCCATCACCTTGCGCAATCCGCCGATGTCGCTGGACACGCCGGTCGCGGTTTCGTTGTGACAGGCGAGGATAGCCTTGATCTCGCGCTTGCTATCTGCCCGCAGCACTTCTTCGGTTTGCTCCAGCGGCACACCCTCACCCCACTCAACCTCCAGAACCTCAACGTCAAAGCCGAGGCGCTGGGCCATGTCGATCCACAGGTGGCTGAATTGGCCGAATCTCGACGCCAGGACTTTGTCTCCAGGCGACAGAGTATTGGTCAGTGCGGCTTCCCATGCGCCGGTGCCGGAGGACGGGAATATGAAGACCTGTCCTTCGTCGGTCTTGAACACTTTCTTCAGATCGTCCAGCACGCTCATGGAAAGGTCCGGGAACTTCGACGAGCGATGGTCCTCCATTGCGACCATCATGGCGCGTTGCACCCGATCAGGAACGTTGGTTGGTCCAGGTACAAAAAGGAAATTGCGGCCAGTAGTGCGAGTCATAGTGATCCTCCCTCAATTAGGTGCCGGGGATGGTGACAGATGAGCAAAGCTCACCTAAATGTAACCGAAAGGTCCCTGATAGCATTCAAATTCGTGGGGATCATAGCCAAATTGCGCAGCCTTTCAACAAATACCATCGCCGCAACCTCCGAGCATGACTTGACGGACGCCGACAGTTTCCTGATAACAGCGTCATGACGGATAGCATCCTAATCGAGCGCGATGGCGACATTGCCACGGTAATTCTTAACCGGCCTGAAAAGCTAAATGCTTTTACCAAAGCCATGTGGGAAAGGCTGGGCAGTGTTTTCCGCGAGCTTGGCTGTGATGAGGCGCTTCGCTGCATCGTTATTCGGGGCGCCGGCGACAAGGCCTTCAGCCCTGGTAACGATATTTCCGAATTTGCCGACAAGCGCTCCAACGCCGAACAGGCGGAAACGTATGGTGCGCTGATGATTGAAAGTATCGAGGCGTTTCGTGCATGCCAGATTCCGACGGTGGCGATGATCAAGGGTGTTTGTGTCGGCGGCGGACTGGAAGTGGCTGGGCTTTGTGATATTCGCATTTGCGGCGAAACAAGCCGCTTCGGCGCCCCCATCAGCAAACTCGGTCTGGTCATGGGTTTCCACGAACTCGGTTGCCTTGCCGATCTCGTCGGTCAACGCGGCGCCCTTGAAATCCTCCTGGAAGGGAGAATTATGGATGCTGGCGAAGCCCAGCAAAAAGGCATCGTCAGCCGGGTCGTGCCTGACGAGGATGTCGAGGCGGAGGCGCTGGCAACGGCGCGTCGGGTTGCCGATGGTGCGCCCCTGGTGCATCGCTGGCACAAAAAATTCCTGACCCGCATGAGCGATCCCAGTCCCTTAAGCGAAGACGAAATCAGGGAGGCCTATGCCTGTTACGACACCGAGGATTTCAAAACCGGCTACAAGGCGTTTCTGGAAAAGAAAAAACCGGATTTCAAGGGGCGCTGATATGACGGAACGCAAAGGCCCTGGAAAAGGCCCCTTGGCCGGCGTCAAGGTTATCGAGTTGGCCCACATCATGGCCGGCCCAACGTGCGGATTGATGTTGGCCGACATGGGTGCCGATGTCATCAAGGTGGAAAAAATTCCTGGCGGCGACGATTCCCGGTATTTTCTGCCGCCGGATATCGATGGCGAGGCAGCGTCTTTCATGATGATGAACCGCAACAAGCGGGGCATTGCTGTCGACCTCAAGCAAGAAGCCGGCAAGGCGGTCCTGAAGCGCTTGTTGAAGACGGCAGACGCGCTGATCGAAAATTATCGGGCCGACACCATGGACAAGCTGGGTGTCGGTTATGATGCGCTGGCCCAGGAAAACCCCGGTTTGATCTATTGCGCCATTTCCGGATTTGGCCGCACCGGCCCTTATGCGGACCAGGGCGGGTTTGATTTGATCGCCCAGGGCATGAGCGGGCTGATGAGCATCACCGGCGAAGGCGAAGGCCGCCCACCGGTTAAGATGGGCGCACCGATTACCGACATCACCGCCGGCATTTTGGGCGCCATGGCTATTTCCGCCGCCTACGCTCACAAGCTCAAGACCGGCGAAGGACAGCAAATCGACACCTCGTTGTTCGAGGCCGGGATCGTTCATACCTATTGGCAGTCCGCCATCGGGTTGGCCACCGGCGTCGCCCCCGGCCCCATGGGGTCCGCACATCCCCTGAACGCCCCCTATCAGGCATTCAAGACCAAAGATGGCTGGATTACCTTGGGTGCGGCGAACCAGAAAAACTGGCTGCGTATGCTGGATATCCTCGACGCGCCGGAAATCGCCGATGACCCCCGCTTCGCAGAAAACAAGGATCGCATGGCGCACCTTGGTGATCTGGAAGAAGCGCTGAATGAAATTTTTGCTAAGCATATGACGCAAGATTGGCTGGATAAATTAAAGGCCGCCGGTGTTCCCGCCGGGCCGGTGCTGAACGTCAATGAAATGCATGCCGATCCGCACACGCTGGCCCGCGACATGGTGGTCGATGTCGAGCATGCGCGTCTGGGTACGGTAAAAACGCTGGGCCTGCCGGTGAAGTTCTCGAAAACGCCCGGTGAAGTCGCCACCGGCGCGCCCCTGTATGGTCAGCATACCCGGGAAGTCCTTGGCGAATATGGTTTTTCGGATGAAGACGTCGAAGGCTTTATTGCGTCCGGTGTGGTTATCGCCGCCGATTAGGCTGCTTTTATCGCCCTTTCGATCTGCTTGATCTGTTTGTCCACGGCAATGTTCCTGATTGAGGTGAGCTCCAGATCCCGGTCTTCATAGACGTTTTTGCCGGGGTGTTTTTTCTCCCAGTCACGGACGGCCTGGTCGCGTTCCTGAAGCATTTCTTCTATATCGGGACGGAACAGTTGCACCATGGCGCTAATCCAGATGTTAGGTACCAGCGACGGGTAGGCCTGGTCGATTAAAAAACGGCCGGTCATTGAAATAACCGAAGATGCCTTGTACCAAACCTCGCCGGTGACCCAGCGGTTGGTGGTGAAAAGGCGGATCGGAAACCCCGCCGGGTTCATGGAAATGCCGATGAAATGGGTCAACTCGTCGTTGTCACCTTTTGGCTTTTCGTAATCGGCTACCTTGGCCGGTTTGATGTTTTTGGGCATGCCCTTGGGACGAAGAAAGGTGTGGAAGTGCCCGTGCTCAGCGCCAAATTTTTCCGCCCGGCCTTCAGGCGGGTGGGCGTGATAATAATACTGGGCGTTGGTTTCATGATCGAAGACGTCACCCGGCGGGTAATGGTCCCACTCAAAAAACTCGCCATGCCCCTTCAGCACTTCGCCGACGACGTTGGCATCGGTTTTTCCCAGCAGCCGGTAGCATTCAAGAACCTGCTGGCCGGCGCGAGCCATTTTTCGAAGTCTTGATTGGGATAAGTTTTTAAAATCCGTCATTTTAAGTTTCTCAAAAAACGGGGGTCGGAATTAAATTTGGCTGCATCCTGATCATATCTTCGTCAGGTGAAAAAGAAAACGCCGCGAGAAGGCTTGAGGCCCCCTCGCGGCGAAATTCTTATAAGCTTACTTGATAAGCGGCCGTTATTTTTTCTTGGCAGCGCAGGGGTTGCAGGGATTGCAGCCACCCTTTTTCGCAGCGCAAGGGTTGCAGGGATTGCAGCCACCCTTTTTCGCAGCGCAAGGATTGCAGGGATTGCATCCGCGTTTTTTGGCAGCGCAGGGATTGCAGGCCGCCAATTCAATAATTTCCTGAGTGGTCGCAGATTTCGCAACCGCATCCGGCAGGACATTCATGGCGCCGACGCCGGCAATTGCTGCAACGCTAAGTGCAGTAACCGTTTTCTTCAGCATTTTTAGCTTCTCCTGAACATTAGGGTTTCGTTTTTTTTACTGGCACCCGGGACACCCCCCAATACCATTTATGTAGAGGCATATTCATAGCGTGACTGTCTGAAGTATGCGAATAACGTCACTTCAAAAACACGTGATGCTAATATTCTTTTACCTCCGATGATGGGCGTTGGCTCAGAACCTCATCCGGTATTCGTCCGGCACTAACAAGACATGGTCCAGGTCCGGCGCCGCCCCGGCATGACACTCGGCGCAGAATCCCATATTCATTCCCTTGCCTTTGGTCGTGCCTGCGACTTTGCCGTTGGGCAGGATCATCGTGTAGCGCCAATCACCGGAACTTTTATTAAATCCTTTGCCCATCTTTTCCATGATGAACAGAGGCCCCATGGAGACCTTGCCGTTCGGCTTGACGACAAAACTGTCTTTTGCCAGCACCGAACCAACGTGGAAGGTCCCTGACTTTTCAAACCTCATGTAGTGTTGTGCGCCGCGCTTGTCGGCGTAATTGTTGACGTAGCGCGCGCCGTGGGTGGCGGACTGATAGGGAACCTGGTTGATTTTCACCCACCCGGTGTAGCCCTTGACCAAGCTGAGGCCAGCCTTGGAATAGGCTTTCGAAAGCTCAGGTTTCAGGCAGTTGTAAACGGCCGTGGCTTCGGCGTTGGTAATCTCGGCACCCTCGCTTGCGCCACAGGGATTGCACGGATTGCAGCCCTTGGCCGCGCAGGGGTTCTTTGCCGCACACGGGTTACAACCCTTTTTCGCCGCGCACGGATTTTTCGCCGCACACGGGTTACATGGATTGCAGGCCTTTTTGGCGGCACAGGGATTGCACGGGTTGCAACCTCCCTTTTTGGCCGCACAGGGATTACATGGGTTGCAGCCGCCCTTGGCTTTCAGGCTCGGCACGAAACATTTCAAAGAAGCGCTGCCCCCACCTGCGCCGCAAGGATTGCAGGGGTTGCACGGATTGCAAGGATTGCAGCCGCCCTTTTTCGCTGCGCACGGGTTGCAGGGATTGCAGCCGCCTTTTTTCGCCGCGCACGGGTTGCATGGATTGCAAGCGGCAAGCTGGATTAAACGGGGCCTCGGTTTTGCTGTCGGCAATGGTGTGGATTGTGCCGTCCCAACGGTTGCGGCATGAGCCGGGGCCGACGTTAACATTGCGCCGCCAACGATGATTCCGGCGCCGAAAAAGGCCGGAATAACCGTCGTACACAAAAGAGTATCTTTAAAAGATTTCACAAGCTGTCTCCTGTTCCCAATCGTTATTTGATTTAACGGCTGATTATTTTTTCCTGTATATGCTGATATAGCCAAAACTCCCCCATAAGCTCGAATCAAAAGTCTTCACAGAGTTGTGATGAAGGGCATCCAAGTCCTTCGGGCCGGGTATACTTGGAGGCGTTTTTTTCCGTCATCCTGTCAACATCCGCTTAGCAGGGAGCTGATCTTTGAAGTTCTTTCGTATTCTTGGGCTGGCTTTCGCCTTGCTGCTTTGTCAGGGGATATCTGCGGGCGCCGAGGAAAAAATCCCGGAAACGATAGAAATACCGCAAGGGGTTTTTATAAGCGGTTCTGGTCCGGCGGAACGTGAAGCCGCCTATCGCCTGGACGAGACCGCTTATGGCCACAGCCGCACCCGCGAATGGGGTTGGTATGACAGTGAAAGAAAGCGGGGCGAAATCAATACCGCCCGATACCGGATTACAAAAACCCTGATCACTAACGCTCAATACCGGGTATTTGTCCGCGAATCGGGGCACCCGGCGCCGGATGTCGATGAGGATACCTGGAATTCTTATGGGCTCGTTCACCCCTACAAACGGACGCGCCGCCATGCCTGGAAAAATGGCGCCCCCCCTGATGGACGGCTGCATCACCCCGTGGTCATGGTTTCCCACGCAGACGTCCGGGCCTATGGCGAATGGCTTTCAAAAAAAACCGGCAAAATCTGGCGCTTGCCGAGCGAGGCTGAGTGGGAAAAAGCCGCCCGCGGGACCGATGGCCGCTGGTTCCCCTGGGGAAATTCTTATGACCCCAAGCGGCTGAACAGCCATGATCTCGGCCCCTTCGATAGCGTTCCCGTGGGCCGGTTTCCGGGCGGTGAAAGCCCTTTCGGCCTGGTTGACCCCGCCGGGCAGGTGTTTGAATGGACATCAACGGATGCCAAAAAAGGGCGTTACCTGGTCAAGGGCGGTTCCTGGGACGATAAGGGCTGCGGCATATGCCGGCCCGCCGCCCGGCATTCCAGGCCGAAAAGTTTGAAACATATTCTGATCGGGTTCCGTCTGGTGTGTGTGGATTGAAAAATGGCGCCTGATTCCTTACATCACCTAATAAGTGATATTCGATGATTCGTTGCATTTAAATTCTCCGTGGTATCAAACTGGACGCAAATAAAAATGTATTAGGCGGCCAACCATGGATGGAGCTGACCGAAAGGGAAGCATGATGATAAAAGTAATTACTATGGTCTTGGCGCTGGCTTTTGCCTTGTCTGCCGTGCCGGATGCCCAGGCGGCAAAATCGAAGCGCGTTTCTGTGACCGGAGAAATTGTCGATACCTGGTGTTATGTCACTGAGATTATGTACGGCCTTGGCACGGCGCATCATCAATGCGCGGTCTGGTGCGCCGCCGGCGGCATTCCCGTCAGCGTCAAAGATAAAGCGGGCAACATCTATGTGGTGTTAAAGGTCGAGGGCGACGCCAGCAACGTCGCTAACTCCCGAATCTTGAATATTCAAACCCATAAAGTGACCGTGGACGGCGACCTTTATGAGCGTGACGGGGTCAAATACCTGATCGTCACCAAGGTTGCCAATGACCAGGGAATCGTCAATTTGACCCACGATGAATACGGCATTCAGCCGTTTGGGAAATGATCATAAAAAAAATATTCTGTTTTATTTTCTTAGCGGCCCTTCTTTTCGGGTCCGGCGTTTCACAAGCGGCCGAGGAATGGGGCATTGATCACGAAAAGAAAGCCCGCTTTGAAGCCAAGGTCGTCGATGTTCTGTGTGAGTTGAGCGGCGACTGCCCGGCCAATTGTGGTGGCGGTGAACGCCAGCTCGGTTTGCTTAAGGATGATGGAACCTTGATTCTGGCGGTTAAGAATGTTGATGCTTTTGCCGGCGCTGTTAACGATTTAATCGGGTTTTGCCAAAAGCGCATCGTCGCCGACGGCTTGCTGATCAATAACCCGAAGGCGCCGTTGTTTGCCCTGCAATTTAAAAAACTGGCCCCGGATGGTCGTTGGAGCCGCGCCGGCCAGTTCGGCAAAGATTGGTCAAAGGCCAACGGTGGCAAAAAGGGCTCCGAGTGGTTCAAAAATGACTCCACCATCAAAAAAGTAATTTCCGAAAACGGCGTTTACGGCATTTTGGGGCTGAAAGCCAAAGAATGAGGTGTCTGGTTATCTGGTTGTTGGCGCTGTCCGTCGGGTTCTTTTGGGGGCAGGCGTCTGCCCATGGCCCGCAAGTCACTGCCCCGTCGGCGCCAGGCACTTCAAATGCCTTCCCGATTTCCTTCGGCGGACCCTTTTCCCTGATCGACCAAAAAGGGCAACAGGTCACAGACAAGGATTTTCGGGGCCGGTTTCTTTTGGTTTTTTTCGGCTACACAACTTGCCCCGATATCTGCCCGACGAACCTTCAGACAATGGCCGACGCCCTGGATAAATTGGGTGAGGCAGCCGATAAGTTGCAGCCGGTGTTTATTTCCGTCGATCCCGACCGTGACCGCCCGCAAGTACTTGCTGATTACGTTAGCAATTTTCACCCGCGCCTGATCGGGCTGACGGGCAGCGAAAAACAAGTTTCCGCAGTGGCCCGGGCCTATCGCATCCACCGAGGCAAAATAAAGCTGCCCGATATGAATGACGGCGAATATCTGGTGACCCATACGCCGACGACGTTCCTTATGGGCCTGGACGGAAAGTTCCTGACATTGTTTCCGCACGCTTCAGACGCTGGGACCATGGCCAAGGTCCTTGGCCGCTATCTTTCAGCAAAGAGTAAATCTTAAAGCCTGAACAGAGGCCGCAGGCGTAGGCCGAGATAATTTCCCATTAGGGCAAAAACAATCCACACCCATCCATGCAGGCTGGTCGATGCGACACCGCTGAAAAAAGCGCCGATGTTGCACCCGTATGCCAGCCTCGCCCCATACCCCAACAACAAGCCGCCGATCCCCGCTGCCAGCAAAGATGGCAGGGCGATACGGGTTTTCAGTGCAACTTTGCCGGCGAGCGAAGCGGCGATAAAGGCGCCAACCATGATGCCGATGTTCATCACCGATGTCGTGTCCAACAGCACGGAACGCCCCAGCGCCCGGCTGGCGAAGCCGCCGGACCAGAACCATGTGGAAGACAAATCCCAACCCAGGAAGACGGCAGCCTTGCCCGCCCAAAGGGTAAAGGCCCAGGTCACCGACCATGCATGTCCGGCGATCAACAAGGTCAGCCAGTTGAAAAGGGCCAAAAGACCGGCGCTGAGTAAAAGCGGCCATGGCCCCCTAAGAAGGCTTTGCCAGGAAAAGCCGTTCTCCCACCAAAGGGATCGTTTATTCTCGCCGCCAAGTTTGCGGAGCCCCAGATAAATCAATCCCAGCGCCGCCAGTTGCAAGGCCATGGCCGGACCCCAACCGAATTTTTTACCGAGCGCCACGGACCCTATACCGGGGAGGCTTGACCACCATCCCAGATCAAAGCTGCCCCAAAGGCCACCGATGCAGAAAAACACTAATACCAGCACCATGCGCAGGTTGCCGCCCCCGGCGGTGAAAAGCGTTCCGGATCCGCAGCCGCCGCCGAGCTGCATGCCGATGCCGAAAATGAACGATCCAAAAATCACCGAAACGCCGACCGGCGCAATGGCGCCGCTGACGCCGTGGCCAAAGATCTGGCCTTCCGCCAACACCGGCGCAAACAGCAACATGGCGGCTCCCAACATCAACAATTGTGCAGTGATGCCGGTAATATCCTTTTCCAGAAATGCCCGCCGGTACGTTCCCGTAAAGCCGAAGGCGGCATGATAGAGCGCCCCCCCCATGCCCATGGCGACGGCAAAAAGCGCCGGAAGTTTTGCGCCACTTCCCGATAGATGCACAAAAAGCCCGGCAGCCAGGGCTATGGCAGCAAACAGGAAAGGGCGTTGCATCGGCGGCAGGGATATGGCGGCGGTCGTCACGGGTTTTGTCGTCCTTATCCGGTGGCTTGGCTTATCCGGTAGCCTGGCTAACTATACGAGCGAAAATTTCATCCAGCTCTTTAGCCATTTTATCAAGCGCGGGCACCTTGTATGCGCCGAAAACATGGCTCGGCAGGCGGTATGTTAACCGCGCCTTGCCGTTCGGCTGCTCGGTTATATAAAGCCTGAGCGGCGCTTCAATCCCAGACGCTTCGCTGGCCTTCAGCATGCGAACGGCAAAATGCGGATTAAAAATCATCATCACCCGGTTGCCGGGAATAGTAACGCCGATATTCCTGGCGCCGCAGGTGGCGCAGGCATTGCCGACGAGACCCATTTTATTGACCGCGATGGCGGCGGTCAGTTTTTTGACGAAGGCTTCGAACGGCAAACCCGTTTCGATCACCTTGGTTCCAGAATAAGGCGTCGTGTTTTCAGCCCGTACCGGCATCGCCAGGGCAGCGATCAGGAAGCTAAGAAAAACAAAACGCATGGATAATCCTCCTAATATCAGGGCGAGAGTTTCAAAGACGTTGTTCTCTTTTTGTCGTTTCGGATAAACCCTACATCAAGGGTATCGCCGGGCCGAACCATATGAATGGCACTGGGGGCGTCGGACGCCCGATAAATTTTTCTATCGTTGATAACCGTAATGACGTCCCCGATTTGAAGACCCGCTTTTTCAGCCGACCCTTCCGGCGTCATAAAGGTAATGGCAGCGCCGGCCATTGTGGCGCGCTCGTCCAGTGATAAATCACGAACCTTAAACCCCGGCTTGCCGCGCCGTACCCGGCCAAATTCCCTGAGGTCCGTTGTCACCCGCATCACCAGTTTCATGGATGAGGCGAAGTTGATGCCGATGTTGGCGTCGCTGTCTTTGGTGAAGATCGCCGATACCAGGCCGACCAAGCGGTCTTGGCCGTCAATCAGTGCGCCGCCGGACCCGCCGGGATTAACGACGGCGTCCGTCTGGATGAAATCTTCGATGGGGTTAAACCCGGTGCCGGTCCGGTGCAGCGCTGAGGCCACTCCGCACGTGACAGATAGGCCCAAACCAAACTGGTTGCCAATGGCACAAACCCGTTCGCCCAAGCGGGGAACGCCACCTATGGGAAGTACCGAAAAATCAACTGGTGCCTTAATAAGGGCAATATCGGTCAATGGATCCTTGCCGATGATTTCCGCAGGCATGATGCGCCCATCGTTAAGGCGAATTTTGATGGATTTTGCCCGCCCAATAACATGAACATTCGTGGCTAGGTAACCGCCCGGCATGACAGCAACGGCGGTGCCTTCCGGGTTTTTGGGCCGGCCTGAGTTGTCTTTTTGATCATAACGTGGCCAATCGGGCAACAAGCTTACTATAGTCTCCAGCGTCCCAATGGTGGAATCTCCGGCCAATAATGGCTGGGCATAAAGAATGCCCGCCACCATAAGGACCATGAATCCTAGTCTGCTGGGAAGAAATGAAAAAACGAATTTCAATTGCAGCCCTCTATCCTGAATGCCTTCAACCAGCTTTACAGTTTTTCGGCCAAGACGCAAAATTAGAAAGTCACGGTTTAATCGGTGAAAAGAAATTATGAAATTCCCCCGTACCATCCGCCTCGATGTATCAGATGTGAATGCCTTTCCCCTTGCTGCCGAGCCGGAAGAATGGGCGGTGACGGGGACCTTCGAATTCTCCGATGCCGACCCGGCGGCTATGACGGGTAAGCAGCAACTGGCGTTTAAAAACGGCTGGCTGGGCCTGGGTACTTTCGGTCGTTCGACCTTCGCCCAGGTTGCAGATATTTCTGACGCGGAATTCGAAGGCGCTGTCCACAGCTTGGCCCAACACCTGATGGACCGTTACGGCGCGCCTGATTTGGCGGCGGCGACGCAAGCAGCCCGGGACGAAGCCCTCTATACGGTGGAATTATGCATTCACCCACCAAATACGCTGTTAGCCATCGAGCGGGAGTTCACCGAGCAAGGGGTAGCTGAAAAAATCCACCTGATCCCGAAAGCCGACGACGGCGCGCACGCAAAAATATGGACGGTGTCGGAAGAAGATTAAAAAAATAAGGTGGTGCACTCGACAGGATTCGAACCTGTGACCTCAAGATTAGGATGGTGCCATTACCGCGCCGACAAGCGCAATCACGCGCGCACACCACCACAGCCTCTTTCTTTTGCCCGCCCCTTTTGCGATCTAGATATTAACTTATTTTAAGATAATTTTTACTTAATTATTATTAAGTTAATTAAAAAATATCACCCATCAAACCACAACGGTGATTTCACAGAATCAATTGCCAGTGGCCATAAAAAAGTATACTGAGCGTATTGATTTTTCGCTAGTTCAGGAGGAAGCCATGAAGCGTATGGAAAGGCCGCCAAATCCCTTTGCCCAGGCTTTGGCTTCACCTCTTCTCCGATTGAGGTTGGTTAAAGCCAAAAAGGGCAAGGGTTCATATAAACGCCGTCCCAAACATTCCTCGGGGCGGCGTTTTTTTTGAAGGTCCTTCAAAATTCGTGTGTTTTAAAGTGCTCCACTTTTGGCGCCCGCTGACAAAATCCAGCATTCCGTTAATGTCCGCTAATGACCCATAGCGGACATTCGTTAGGTAGCACCCACCACATTGTCCGAAGATACGCCACGCTGCGGAAAAAGGGGGTGGCGTGTTTAACTAGATTGGACTATCCGCACTCACATAAACGCAAAAGCCAGATTGCAAAGATTATAAAGAAGCGCTACGTTCCCCAGTGACGGTGCCCCAAAAAGGGGTAAAAGGGAATTCGGTGCGGTCAAATGATTTGGCCAATTCCGAAGCTGCCCTCGCAACTGTAAGCGGAAAGCTGCTGCCCAAGACTTAAGAAGCCACTGGGACCACTAGGCCCTGGGAAGGCTGGGCGGTAGAGCAAAGACCCGCAAGCCAGGAAACCTGCCGTCAAGCGTCGCCCAACCCCGAGTCGAGGATGGCTCGTGGTGCGGACCTCCGTAGTGGCGATACGACATTTTTAATGGCGTCGCCAATGGAGGGTCAAATGGGCCAATATCTACAAAACCGACTATTTTTTGAAGTGTGCAACACGCTAAGCAGCGCTTGTGATCGCACCGAACCTTGCCTTGAACGAGCAATAAAACTGCGCTGCCTTGCCCTGGCGGGCGCGCTTGTTTTGCTTGCCTCGAACGGCTCGGTTTTAGCGCAAAACAATGCCAAAACCGAGGCGGTTCAAACCGCCCCCGAAGTCGTCGTGACCGCTTCAAGACTTGGCACCGGGCTAGCGGGCAATTCCACGACGGTAATTTCGGCAGATGAAATTAAACAGTCCCTGGGCCGAACTATCCCGGAGGTTCTATCCTTTGAGGCGGGCGTACAATTCAGGGACCTATACGGCAGCACAAACGGGGCGGGCCAGACCATCGATGTCCGCGGATTTGGTGAACCGGCGACGGCGAATACTCTAATTCTTATCAATGGCCGCCGGTTGAGCGACCTGGACCTGGCATCAGTAGACTTTTCTTCTATTCCCCTCGACAGCATCGAACGCATTGAAATACTTCGTGGCAATTTAGGTAGTGTTCTCTACGGCGGCGGCGTCCAAGGCGGAACCATAAATATCGTCACCAAATCAAAGGCCGCTAAAGGCATTCACGGCAATCTGGCAACGGGCTACGGCTCCGACATCTTTCGAGAGGTCAAGTTTTCGGGCACGCAAGGCACTGATGACTATTCCCTGAACGTTTTTGGAAATTATGTCGACAGTCACGGATATCGTGACAACAATGGTCTCAGCCAAAAAAACTTTACGGCGGATTTACGTCGCCACGGGGAGCGGGGCGATTTATTCGTCCGGATCGATTTGGACAACCAACGCCTTGGCCTCCCTGGCGGGCGAATTATCGACCCGAGCACCGGCCAAAACGATTTGACTGATCCCAGAGGGGCACAAACCCCAAACGATTTTGCTCTTCAAAATGGCCTTGCCCTGGCTCTCGG
>JAZFSL010000283.1:0-3211 GCA_036446135.1 Rhodospirillales bacterium
CTGGCGTCGACGGTCAAAAACGTCATGGCGGGGTAGGGCGGAAATCGCGAGAACCCCCAGAAACGACAAGAACATAAAGCGAAACAACCTTAAATATATAAATAAATTCAAATAGTTAAAAAATTAATTTGCGTATGAGAACAAAATATGATCATTTGACGGCATAGCATTCGTTGTACCATCATCAAACATGTGAAATAAGAAAGGCAGTCTCATGTCGGAAGCAAATTTACGCATCGTGGAAAAAGATAAAAAGAAAGACGGCTCCAACAAGAACAAAGCCCTGGACGCCGCCGTCACCCAGATTGAGCGCGCCTTCGGCAAAGGCTCTATCATGCGCCTCGGCCAGCGTGACGTGGTCGATACGGAGGTTTTTTCCACCGGCTCCATCAGCCTCGATATTGCGCTTGGCATCGGCGGACTGCCCCGTGGCCGGGTGGTCGAAATCTACGGCCCGGAAAGCTCCGGCAAGACGACGTTGGCGCTGCACGGCGTTGCCGAGGCCCAGAAAAAGGACGGCACCTGCGCTTTCATCGATGCCGAACACGCCCTCGATCCGGCCTATGCCAAGAAACTCGGCGTCAATGTGGAAGAATTGCTGATTTCACAGCCCGATTGCGGCGAACAGGCGCTGGAAATCGCCGATACCCTGGTCCGTTCTGGCGCCATTGACGTGCTGGTGATCGATTCCGTCGCCGCCCTGGTGCCCCGGGCCGAACTGGAAGGCGAAATGGGCGACCATCATGTCGGCTTGCAGGCGCGGCTGATGAGCCAGGCGTTGCGCAAGCTGACCGGCTCGGTGGCCAAGTCCAACACCACGATCATTTTCATCAACCAGATCCGCATCAAGATCGGCGTAATGTTCGGTAACCCGGAAACCACCACCGGCGGCAACGCGCTGAAGTTTTATTCCTCCGTGCGCATGGAAATTCGCCGCATCGGCGCCATCAAAGACCGTGACGAAGTGGTCGGCAACCAGACCCGGGTCAAGGTCGTCAAGAACAAGCTGGCGCCGCCGTTCAAGATGGTAGAATTCGACATCATCTATGGCGAGGGAATCTCGAAAATGGGTGAAATTCTCGACCTCGGCGTCGCCGCCGGGGTGATCGAGAAATCAGGCTCCTGGTTCTCGCACAATTCCGAACGCATCGGCCAGGGCCGCGAGAACGCCAAGAAATTCCTGAAGGAAAATCCCGAGATCAGCAACAGGGTCGAAGCCCTGATCCGCCAGAACGCGGGCCTGCTGTCCGATGAAATGATGCTCGGCCATGAAGACGACAAGGACGAAGACGGCGTCGAGGACGAAGACGTGATGGAAACGAACAGCACGCCTGAATCAAAACCGGAAGAGCCCCCCCGGGAAGTAGGCGGGAAGTAGGCTTTTTTCCGACAGCTTGAATAAACCATCCATCAAGCGGCTCTTCCCTGAAATCGGGGAGGGGCCGGTTTTTTTGCCTCGACGATTTATAAATCGGCGTTTATTTCTGAGCCTTTGCCCCCTACATTACCCCCCATGCAGACGGTTAACGATATTCGCAAGGCATTCCTGGATTACTTCGCTGACTCTGGCCATCAGGTGGTCGACTCGAGTCCGCTGGTGCCGTTGAACGATCCGACGTTGATGTTCGTCAACGCCGGTATGGTGCAGTTCAAGAACGTCTTTACCGGGGTCGAGACGCGCGACTACAAGCGCGCCGTGACATCGCAGAAATGCGTGCGCGCCGGCGGCAAACACAACGACCTGGAAAACGTCGGCTACACGGCGCGCCACCACACGTTCTTTGAGATGATGGGCAATTTCTCCTTCGGTGATTATTTCAAGGATGTCGCTATCGAGTTGGCCTGGAATCTGGTGACCAGGGATTTCGGCCTGGCCAAAGATAAACTGCTGGTCACCGTCTATGCTGATGACGATCAGGCCTTCGATCTGTGGAAAAAGATCGCCGGCCTGCCGGAAGAACGCATTCTGCGCATCCCCACGTCCGATAATTTCTGGTCCATGGGCGACACCGGGCCGTGCGGGCCGTGTTCGGAAATCTTCTATGACCACGGAGAGCATATCCCCGGCGGCCCCCCGGGCAGCGCCGAAGAAGACGGCGACCGCTTCATCGAAATATGGAATCTGGTGTTCATGCAGTTCGAACAGGTGACCCCGGAAAAGCGCATCGATCTGCCCAACCCCTGCGTCGATACCGGCATGGGGTTGGAACGGACCGCCGCTGTCATGCAGGGCACCCATGACAATTACCAGACCGACATGTTCAAGGCGCTCATCCAGGCCTCGGCGGCGGCATCCGGCACCGACCCTAACGGCCCGCATAACATTTCGCACCGGGTTATCGCCGATCATTTGCGGGCCAGCAGTTTCCTCATCACCGACGGGGTGTTGCCGTCCAACGAGGGCCGCGGCTACGTGCTGCGGCGGATTATGCGCCGCGGCATGCGCCACGCCCACTTGATGGGCTGTAAAGACCCACTGATGTATCAGTTGGTGCCGGGGCTCATCGAACAAATGGGGCAAGCATTCCCCGACCTTGTTCGCGTCGAAGCACTGATTACGGAAACCCTGAAGCTGGAAGAATCCCGCTTCAAGAAAACCCTTGATCGCGGCCTCGGCTTGCTCGACGAGGCGACGGCGGATTTGACCGATGGTGGTGTGCTCGATGGCGAGACCGCGTTCAAGCTGTATGACACATTCGGCTTCCCCCTTGATCTGACGCAAGACGTGCTGCGCGGCCAGGGCATGAGCGTCGACACCGATAGCTTCAATACCGCCATGGAACGCCAGCGCGACGAAGCCCGCAAGGCCTGGGCCGGGTCCGGCGATGCAGCGACCGAGGAAGTCTGGTTCGAAATTCGCGAGCACGCGGGGGCGACGGAATTTCTTGGCTACGAAACCGAGATTGCGGAAGCCAAGGTGCTGGCCATTGTCGTTGGTGGCAAGCAGGTACCGGAAGCCAAACCCGGCCAGGAAGTCGCCATCGTCGTCAATCAGACGCCTTTTTATGGAGAATCCGGCGGCCAAGTTAGCGACGCGGGCGTCATCACCTCTACCGGGGACGATGCCGCCAGCGTCACGATCACCGATGTGCAAAAGAAAGTCGATGCCTTGTTCGTTCATGTCGGTGTTGTTGAAGGTGCGGCGCTCAAGCTCGGCGACGAAGTGCAGTTGAGCGTCGATAAGGCCCGGCGCGCCAACATTCGCGCCAAT
>JAZFSL010000284.1:0-2240 GCA_036446135.1 Rhodospirillales bacterium
TTCTGGTTAATGGAATCGATGTGGCGCGAAACCGATTCGACGATGTAACGGGTTTCGTCGATGGTTTTGCGTATATCGCCCGATTCGCTAACGACCAATTTACCGACATCCCCGACCATCGTATTCAGCGATATGCTGGCCTCGTTGAGGTTGCTGATAACGGCATCTATTTTTTCCCGTGTTTGCGGTGTCATCAGTTTTTGCATCTCGATGGCGGCAACATTCATCTTGCTTGAAAACGATTCGATATTATCGGCGATCACGGGAACCCTATTCGTCATCAGGGCGACAACGTCGGCCAATTCTTGCGTAACCTTGCGGACCTCAACGAAAAGCGCAGAGGCGTCTTTCTCGATAATGCCGTTTACGTTGCTGACCACCCTGTTGACGTTTTCCAACAGCGGCTTGATGTTGGAGTCCATTAAATTGCTCAACTGCCCGGCGACCCCGGAAACAATAGCAAAAACGTCTGAACGTTCCTTGGACTTGATCATGTCGCCGGGCTTCAGCGACACCTTGTCGTTGCCCGCTTTGACGCTGATCGTCACCGCAGCCAACAAGCCCGGGGCGGCGATTTCGCCAATGCTGTCCTTGGGAACGCGCCAGCCCTTAACGATGCTAAAATCAACGCGGAACCGCATGCGCCCGTCTTTTTCTTCCGGCGTGATCTCTTCGACCTGACCGATGGGGTAGCCCTCATAGACGACCTGTGTGCCGAATTTGATTCCGGTGACATTGGAATAATAAGTGAAATAATTATCCACGGCCCCGGTTCGCCCGGCGAGCATGGCGACCGTCACGATAACCGCACCAATGACGGCCATGACAAACAGACCAACGATGAAATAATTTATTTTAGCGCTTCTCATAAAGGTTGGCTCCCAGCTTCAAATTTTTCACCCATAAGCCGAGCCAAATATTCATCCGGGCCCATGGTGTCGTCTTCGGGCACGCGGTTTAAAAGATTGTAGATACGTTCATTGCCGGAACTGCGGACTTCTTCGACGGTCCCGACCATAAGAATCTCACCCCGGTCCAGCACGGTGATACGATCGGCGATCTTAAAGGCGCTTTCCAATTCATGGGTAACGACGACGATGGTCATGCCCATGGCTTCGCGGAGCTTCAGAATAAGGTCATCAAGGGCAGAAGCAACGGCCGGATCAAGGCCGGCGGAAGGTTCGTCACAGAACAGGATTTTCGGATCCATGACGGTGGCCCGGGCGAAGGCCGCCCGTTTGACCATGCCGCCGGATAATTCAGCCGGCATCAAATCCTCGAAGCCGCCCAACTCAACCACCTGGAGCTTCATTCGAGCCATGATCTCCATCGTCGACCATTCCAGGTCGGTGTGTTCATAGAGCGGCAACATGACGTTTTCGCCGACCGTCAATGAGCTGAATAAAGCTCCACCTTGAAACGCCACCCCCAGCTTCTTGCGTAGCTCGACAAATTCAAGCGCGCTCAAATCGTCGATGTCCTGACCGAGAATACGCATGATGCCCGACGTCTTCGTTTCCAAGGCCATTAAATGGCGAAGCAGGGTGCTTTTACCCGATCCGCTGCCGCCCATAATGACCATGATCTCGCCTTCGTGGACATCCAGGGAGACGCTGTTGAGAATCTTGATATCACCATAATGGGTGACCAGGTTTTCAACCTCGATGACCGAATTTAGCGGTTTTTGGTCGTTTCGCGTCATTTTCTCGGCTCTCCCGGCGCCTATAGGGTCGACAAAATAACGACGATCATGGCCGTCACAATGATCGCGGAAATAGCCTGAACGACTGATCGTGTAGTGGCTTTGCCAACGCCTTCCGCACCACCCTGAACGCTGGCCCCATTAACGACGCCAATGACCGCGATTTCGACGGCGTAAATGACGCTTTTGCCGAGGCCGTGAAGGACATCGTCAATGGTCAGAATATCGATAATCTGATCAAGATAGGCGGCCAGTGATATCCCCAGTTCGACGTTGATGTAGACCCCCGCCAGATAGAGGCCGACGACATTACTCATCATCGTCAAACAAGGGACCATGATCAGCATGGCAATCAGCGGCGGCGCCACCAGAAACCGCACCGGGCTGACCCCCATGACCTTGAGGGCATCAATTTCCTGATTGATCTTCATCGTGCCGATGCGTGCCGCCAACGCCGACCCCGAGCGCCCGGCGACCAATATGCCGGTGATCATGGGTGCGAATTCCCTGACCACGATGAAGGCAAGGCCGGCCGTAA
>JAZFSL010000285.1:0-7229 GCA_036446135.1 Rhodospirillales bacterium
AGAAATTGCCCTCGAAGGGATGCGCGGCCTCGGCGCCGTTGATCCCGCTCTGACGGTCAGTGAAACGAACGGACGTGTCGTGCTGGCGGTGGGCGGGAATACAATCTCCACGTTTCCGACCCCCAGGGACGACGACGTTAATGGTTGGGCCGATTTGACGGCCGACATTTCACTGGCGGCGCGCGGCAAATCGGCGGAAATGAAGGCGGCCGGCAGCGAAGCCATCTACGAAGCCGTTTTTGACGGCGTCCTTTCGGGGCTAGATATTTATTCCCGCTACGCCGGCACCCGGGAAGCAAAACAGAACCGGGCCAAGCGCGACGGGTTCGGCGGCCTTGGCATCCGCTATACTATCCTGGGCGGGGTTCCGGTTATCAGCAGCGTGATGGAGAAAACCCCCGCCGCCCTTGCCGGGGTGCGACAAGGCGACCGCATTACCCGATGCGACGGACGCCAACTGAAGGGACTAAGCCGACGGGAAATTTCCGCCCTGCTCCGCGGCCCCACCCAAACCCGGATCGAGCTGAGCATTGAGAGAGTCGGAATTCTCGATCCGTTGCAAATGGCTTTGGAACGCGCCCACATCTTTCCGAGCACGGTTACGGAAATGCTCAAAGACGGGATTTTCGTTTTAAAGGTGAAAAGTTTCAACCAAGACACGGCCCGTTCCATGGCCAAAAAAATGCAGCAGGTCCATCTCACCCACGGCAATGTCATCAAGGGCATCGTCCTTGATCTGCGTGGCAATCCGGGTGGGTTGCTGAAACAATCGGTGAAGGTCGCCGATTTGCTGTTATCTCAGGGCAAAATCATCTCGACGCGCGGCCGCCATGCGGACAGCATTCACAATTACGAAGCCACCGGGCGCGATCTCGCCGAAGGCTTGCCGCTGGTCGTCATGGTCGACGGAAAATCGGCTTCCGCAGCCGAAATCGTCGCCGCCGCCCTGCAAGACCGTGAGCGCGCCATTCTTATCGGCACCACGTCGTTCGGCAAGGGGTCCGTGCAAACCGTTGTCCGGCTTCCCAACGACGGCGAAATCACCCTGACCTGGTCGCGTCTGGTGGCGCCGTCGGGATACATGTTTCACGGGCTCGGCGTATTGCCGGCCATCTGCACGTCCGGCGCCGGGGACGATGTGCAGGCGGTTATCCGCAAGGTCATGAAAGACCCCTTGATAACGGAAAAAAAGTTTTATTCCTGGCGCAAACCGGGGCTTCAGGACAAAGGCACGCAGACCCGGCTGAGGACGGCTTGCCCGTCGCAACGCCGGGCCGACAACTTCGATATGCGCATCGCCCGGCAACTAATCAACGACCAGACACTGTATGCCCGCGTCCTGACCCTGACGGCGGAAACCCATGAGGCCCGTTATTAGAGGCTGGCGCATTGCCCGGACTTGACACAGGGGAAACGAATTGTATGGTGCGCCCTCTAACGCTTGGCTGCAGGGCATCAGGGCCTAAGAATGTGAGCCCCGAAAACGTGAGAAAGAGACGATGGCAAAACCGAGCTCCATTTTAATCAGGCTTGTCAGTTCCGCTGATACCGGGTTCTACTACATTACCAAAAAGAACCCCCGCAATCTGACGGAAAAGATGGAGATGCGGAAATACGACCCTGTCGTGCGCAAGCACGTCATGTTCAAGGAAGCCAAGATCAAATAGGCCACCCTTGAGGCTCTTTAGGAAAATCCCACCCTTTTTAAAAGAAACCAGCCTGCAAGCATTTCGGACGTAATCCACGCGTCGACATGGCCCGGAAACCTAAATCGTCTTTTCAAGCAGCGGTTTCGTCAGTTCAGGAATTTGGCAATCGTTTCGAGGAAAGTTGGCACCGAAATCGGCTTGGCAATGTAGCCCTCACAGCCACCTTCACGGATTTTCTCTTCATCGCCTTTCATGGCAAAGGCGGTCACGGCAATGACCGGAATATCCTTCAGGGAGTCGTCGGCCTTCAATGTTTTGGTCACTTCCAGGCCGGAAATCTCGGGCAATCGAATATCCATGATAATCAGATCGGGGCGTCTTTCTGTGACCATTTGAAGGACATCGCGACCGTCCATTGTCTGCATGGTTTCATAGCCATGGGCCTGAAGCAGGTCGTTAAATAACTTCATGTTCAGGTCGTTGTCTTCAACGATCAGGATAGTTTTCGCCATCATCGGTCCCTATATAGCGTCAGCGTCTTTCCAGAAAAGCCCATAATTTTGTAAAGGTATCAAAAATTCCCCTAAAGACTTGCCATGATAATCTGGAAAAGCCTTCTATATGAGGATGATCGAGGATTTGGAAATTTAAGTCAAATACGTGGTTTTATTAAAAAAACCCGGTCAACATACCGGGATAACGGGCAATTAAATATTTTGGTATTTAAAGCGAATTATTTACCAGAGTAAAAAACGGCGCCCCCGGCATTAACGCCAGTACAAGTACCGTGAGAGGGGAGGAGTGCTGCTCCGAAAACCTTCAGTCACGTCTCGATCAGTCGCCTTTTTCTTGATCCTGGGGACAGAATTCCATGCCGCCCGGATTCGAAGTGACGGAAGTCACAAATGATGATGAATTTCTTTAAATAAGTCGTAAAAACCGGAACAAAGCGGCAAAGTCGACCTATTCCCCCCGCACTTCTTCGACCATGTCGCTCAACTGTTCCACATCAAGCACCATGAGCGCCTTTTTTTGCCGCTCGACAATGCCGATCTTGGTAAGGTCGCCAAATACCCTGGCCACCGTTTCACGGGTCGTCGATGCCCGGCTGGCGATATCGCTGTGCGTGGGAATGGGCGATATTGCCGCCGTGTTGTCACCCTTGGAATGGATACGGGAGAGGCGCAAAAGGTCGGCATGAACCCTGTTGTTGGCGGCCAATGTGCTGAGATCCATGATCCGGTTGATCGACGTTCGGATGACGCCGGTCAACATCCTCATCACCTTGAGTGCAATATCGGGATGCGTTCCAAAAAGCCCCAGGAATGGTTCTTGTGGCAGGGAGGCAATAAGACAATTATCCAGCGCCATGACGCTGGCGGAACGCGGCGCGCCATCAATAGCGGCCATTTCACCGAAGTGATTTCCCTTGGCAAGATCCTCGAGGGTGATTTCCCGCCCGGACAGGGAATAAATGACGACCCGAACCGCACCCTCGACGACAAAGAACACGTCCTGGGAATCGTTTTGCCGGTCAATAATCTGTTCTTGGGAAGCATAGCGCTTGAAACTGCAGGCTCGTTCAACCCTTTCCAGCTCAGCGGGTTCCATGTCCGAGAATAAATCTATGCCGGATAAACTTCCCGTTTCTGTATCGGACACTTTTAAAAGCCCCTGTCCCCAAAGCACTCCAAGACCTTATATCCTTTCAGTAGCAAAGGCGAGGGCAAGCACACTATAAACAGGATTTTACCCCTTACACTCACTTGCGCCGGTGGAGCTCGCCTTTATGGTTTTTGCTGATGTCACCCCGAAGGGTTAGAAACCCATAGTCATGCACATCACCGGCGACATGATGATGTCGTTCGCATCAAATCTGTCCAGCGAGTATTGGGATATTTTCGACACCCGTAACATGCCGATAACGTCGCCTCAACTTATGCTCAAGGACGCAGCCCGCTAAACAACCAGCGCCTCGCCGCCCCGGCGCGGGTCGCCGGCGCCTTCGAAAGTTCCCTTGCCGGCATTAAAACAGGCGACGTGGACGCCGCCGAAAAACAGGTTCTTTTCCTGCCAGCGTTTGATTTCCGGATAAGCCGCTTGCAGTTTGCCGATGGCCGCATCATCAAAGCCGTCCTCAACGCTCAACAGCCCGCCTTCGCAATGAATTCTGGGCGCGCAGACAGCGTCCAAGACCGGCATGGCGAAGTCATCCAGGTTAAGAAGGACCTGCAAGATCGCCGTCCTCAGCCGGTTTGAGCCCCCAGACCCCAACGCCACCATCCGGTCCTGGCCAATGGCAAGCGACGGCGCCATCATCGAACAAAGCCGGGTGTCAGTCGGGCCTTGATGAAAGCCCAGCGGATTGATGTCTTCTTCGCCCAGCATGTTGTTGATCATGATCCCGGTGCCGGGCGCCATATAGCCCGAGCCCTCGCCGTTGGACATCGTCAGGGATGCGGCATTGCCATCGCCATCAATGACGCTGATATGGGTTGTTCCGCGCAATGCCGAAGGACGGCCCAAAATATCCGCCTTGTAGGTGGCGAGAAATTCGGGGTGAAGGATATTTTCCGGCCCGCCATCGTCCTGCTTGCCATGCAACTCACTTTCCAGCCTCGCCTTATTGGTCAAATCCATGACCCGGGCCAGCGTTTCCAGGTGCGCCTGACTGCCGAAGCCCATCGCTTTCACATCCAGTTCTTTCAGTAACTCCAAGGCAAAGGCGATGAGAATGCCGCCGGTCGACGGCGCAGGATTGGTGTAGAGTCGGGTGCCCCGGTAATCGATCTCCAGGGGTTTTCGCAATTCGTTGCGGTAGGATTCGAAATCCTCTATCGACAACATTCCGCCCCCGCTGGCGCAGTCCCTGGTAATGGCGGCAGCAATTTCGCCGCGATAAAACAGATCCTCGCCCTCGCGGGTCAACACCTCAAGGATATCGGCGTAGGCAGGGTTGTGCATGGTCTCCGCCTCGCCGATCAGGCGCTCGGGGTTTTCGGGATCGGCAAAAATTTTCCTGGCGGCGGCACTGGCCATATAGATCGGGCCGACGACCTGAAACAAGTAGGCCTGCAACCGATTGACCGTAAACCCCTTGCGGGCCAGGGCCGCCGCCGGTTCGGCAATGCGCGCCAAGGGCATTGTCGCGAGATCCCGGTGAACCTGAAACAGGCCACGCACCGTGCCCGGCGTCGCCATGGACGCCAGACCGATGTGGAACTCTTGGGTGACGGTGCCGAAATCGGCCTCGATGGGGTGAAAATCGAGCTCGCTTTTAGGTTTTATTTTTTTCGGTATCTGGGTGAAGAAGTCATACATCAACGGCTTGCCACCAATTTTATCGCCCGGCCGTGCCAGCAGAAATCCACCGCCGCCGAGCGACGACAGTACCGGTTCCACCACCGCAGACGTCAGCACCGCGGCGAGCACCGCATCAAAGGCGTTGCCACCTTCTTCCAACATGATCGCCGCTGTGCGGGCGGTTTCAGGATGACCGGCGGCGATGACGCCTTTGCCATTGGCGTTGTTCACTGGAGAGTCCCAAGACAATCGACGCCTTTGGTTTTTATCGTCTCGTGGCGGGTCGAACAGTCTCCGTCGAAGCTTAAGCCGGGGACAACTTTTTGCAGCAAGGGTTCTGTGACCCACCAGTGGCTGCCGCGGAAAATAACGCAAGGATAGCGTCCCAGGACCGCCTTCATGTCTTGCGGCCCCTGCCAGTCCCGGAATACCACCCGGCGTTGATCGAAATAGTGCTCAAGCCAGAAATCGTTGTCGGGGCCTTGTTTCTCCAATTGCTCCGAAAACCGGGCGCCGGTGACAAAATCGGCAAGAAACAGCGCATAAGAAGGACTGGAAGCGGCATAGGAATAGACCCGCGCACAACGCCCGAAACGCCCGTTATCGGCGGCACGCGCGATGTTCGCATCGGCCTTCACGCCCTTGGCGAACCTGAAGATGCCGGCCCCCTCGGCGACGATCATTAGCGCCAGAAGGATAATAAATGCCGTTCGCCCGAACCCGCTTTCCCAGACCTCAACCAGTCGAAAAAGCACAACAATAGCCAACGGGATCAAGACAAAAGACGGCAGCATGTAAAGCACGTTCGGTTGTTTGGCGACCATCAACACATGCAAGCCCTGGGCGATCCATATGCCAGCCAACAAGCGAACCTCGCCGCCGGGTAACGGGCGCGCTTGACGGTGGCGCACCGCCGCCCACACCAGGGCGACGCCGGACAACACAAAAACAACGCTGAAGGCGGGACGCTTGAAAAGTTTCAGTATATTTTTTAAATACACCGCCCAGTCAAAAGCATCACCGCCGCCATAGGCCCCCGACCCTTGGGAGACTGTCGCCATCCAGTCGAAAAAGACGCCATAGGCGGCCAGCGCCGGCAAGGTGAAAACGATCAACGCGGCCAGCGCGACGCCGCCGTAAACGATGACGGCCCTGATGCCGGCGCCGTAAAGAACCAAGACCGGCAGCGCAAACACCGGTGCGGCGGTGATTTTGGTGGCAATGCCGAACCCGGCGACAACCCCGAAGGCAATGGCGAAACGCAGCGGATGGCGGTTTAAGCATTGGTCTTTCAAACTCAGCACTGCCACCATGGCCAGGACGAGCGTACTCGCCAACAACAAGGCTTCCGGCTTGACGTGAAAAGCGCTTTTCAACACCAGCATGGAAATACCGGGCGCCAGTTGCAGCAGCAATGCCGGCGGCAAACTCCCCGACACTCTATATCCGGCCCACCCCAAGGCCAGTACCGCCAAACCGTTAAGCAAGACAAACACCCCGCCGATCAGGCGCAAGTGATGTTCCGGGTCGTTCAGTACGGCGGCGATGATGATTTTCGCGTCGGCGCCCAAATAGGCCACCTTGAGGATCAAGGCGCCGAGCCAGTGAAGCGTCGTTCCCGGATGATAAACGTGTCCCGGCGTCGTCATGTTGAGCACATTCAGCGCATCCAGCAGATAATAATAATCAGGGTCGAGGTTGAACCACAGCCAGGCAGGACCGCCCTGGGCTCGGAGCCAAAAGGCAGCGGCCATGAAACACGCCGGCAAAACCAACAACACCCAGCCCCCGGCATGTTCGGGGATAGATAAATTATCCAACACCCTCAGCATCGATTTCATTGATTGTTCCCGGCGCCCCATTTTTGGTTTAACCCTCTGAATTCTTTTGACCCTAACCCGCCGGGGATGCGGCAGGTCATTTCCGTTTACGGTCGGGGCCCCGCTTGAAAAGGGCATCGAGCCTCGCACGTTCCTCGGCGGTATAGCGGGCGGCGTTTTCTTCGATATACCGCACCATGCCCTGAAACAAGGATTGGATTTGCCTTTCATCGCCGCCATGCATCATGGAATAAACCAAGCCTGGAAACATTTTCCCGGCATATGCGCGACGCGCCAGATTATCGGCCAGAATGGGGATAGCAAGTTCGACATCGCCCTGACGCGCCAAGAACACGGCGCCGACATAGGCGTTATCAGGCTGCTGCTCAAAGAGCAATCGGCGGGCCAGTGGATCTGCACGGCGCTTAGGCAGTCGAAACAAGTATCTCAACATATG
>JAZFSL010000286.1:0-2959 GCA_036446135.1 Rhodospirillales bacterium
CAACGCCAGCGACGGGGCGGCCAACCCGGCGGCGACACCGCCCAGCGGCACGCCCGTTTGCTTGATGGAAAAAATGATGTTGCGGTTTTTCGGCCTCGACACCGCCATCAACAGATGCGACGCAGACGGGTTGGTCAAGCCATAGCCGAAGCCGACGAAGATCGAACCGATGGCGAAAACAAACAGCGACGGCACCGCCGCCAGTAACAGGCCCAAACCGCCGAAAAGCAACGCCCATTGGCTGGTTCGAACCGCCCCCCAGCGGCGCACCAGCAGGCCACCAATCACCGACGTCGTCATGGCGCCGAGATAAACAAGGCTGACCTGAAAGCCGATCAGGGACGCCGGAATGCCGAAAGCGCGGGCCAGTTCCGGTGCGATGGCGGACGGAAAAACCGCGCACATAGTCGCCAACGCCTGAACAACAGTCGTAATAGTCACCACCGTTTTCACAGACGCCTGAGTGTCCTCGGAACCGGTATTGGCGGCCATGAAAGTTTTCCGTTAAAAAAAAGGATGCTCTGGGGCATCGGTTTTGACAACATTGGGCCATGGAAGCAACCATAAGCATGAATGGGTTTCTCAGGAGGGCTGTAGGCGTCGGCATTTTGGCCGCCGGGGTCTCTTCCTGCGCGCTTTCCCCTGCCCCCATTGATACCCCCACGGACATCCACGCCCCTGTTGGCGCGACAGCCCTGATCCAGCGCCACGGACTGTCCGGGGCTGAAACCGGGTTCCAGGTAATAGACCTGGCCACGGGGAAAATACTGGCGGCGAGGAATGAAGAGCGGTTGTTTATCCCGGCGTCCACGGCCAAGGTTCCTGCTACCCTGGCGGCGCTGAATATTCTCGGTCCTGAATACCGTTTTCACACGTCCCTGTTGGTCACCGGAAATTTCGACAAGACCAAAGGAGTCCTTGACGGTGACCTTTACCTGCAAGGCGGCGCAGAGCCTTTGTTGCGGGTTTCCGACTTGATGGCGCTGGCCGGGCGGTTGAAAGATTTAGGGCTCTCTAGCATCACCGGAAAATTCTATTTTGACCAGTCGTTGCTGCAAACCACCCCTGCCATCAATCCATTGCAGCCCGATAATGCCCGCTATAATCCCGGCATCAGTGCCTTGTCGCTGGATTTCAACCAAACCCTTCAATACCCCGCAAAAGGAGAAGAATACCTGCCGGTGAAAAACCCCGGCATCAGGACAGCGCGTATTTTTCACCGACTGGCCGCCATGAACGGTGTTGATCTGCCGGACCCGGAAGAAGAAGCCGCCGCCAATGGTGCGCGGTTATTAGCGCGCATTTCCGGGATGCCGCTGGTCGATATTGTCCGCCTCGGGTTGGAGTATTCCAACAATATGGTGATAGAACTCATAGGCCAGATGGCGGCAAAGCGATTGACCGGCAAGGCCATGACACTGGCCCAGTCCAGTAAAACATTGGTGCGCTGGCTTCAGGATCGATTGCTAGGCACTAAATGGGCCGGGTTCACGTTGCCCAATCATTCGGGCCTGTCGGCAGCGGCGCGGGTATCACCTGCCCAGATGGCGTCGATCATCCACTTTGCCGCCGCCCAGCGTTTCGAAGGGTGGAGCTATATATCCTTGTTGCCAGTTTCGGGGCAGCGCGACGCGATGCGCAAACGTTTCCGTGATCCTGCGACAGCGCTCCAGCTGTGGGCCAAAACCGGGACATTGAAATACGCCAAGGGATTGACCGGGCAATTACATAGTAAAAAAGGCCGGCGTCTGGCCTTTGCCCTCTATGTCACCGATTTCGCGCAGCGCCGGGCCTATGACGCCAATCCCCGTGATGCCGACACGGATGACGCCGAGGGCTGGATAATGCGCGCCGAAGCCCTGGAATCCGATCTGGTCCGCGAATGGATATTAAAATTTTAAAAACCCTCCGGCGCCCTGAATTGACACCGGGGGTGCTGTAGACGTTTAAAGCTGGGCTTGCGTTATCTATTCGGCGCCATCATCCCGGGTGCCGCAATAGATAGTGCTTTCATGGTTCCCGTCCTTCTTCTTGTTCCCGTTTTTAATATTCTTCCGCACATCCTGGTACGGAGGTTCTTGGACTTTGTAACTGCAGAAACCGTACCAAAGAGGTTTTTAAAACAGTTTCAACATGTTATGGATAATGCGAAGGGAAGCAGGTGGATTTTCCGGCATTCCTGCCCGGCAACTATTTCCGGGGCTTTTGGCCCGGAAAAACCCAAGGAATTCCGTCAAATTTCGACGATTTTACCATCATGGGCGGTTTCATACTCCAGCGCATCGGCCCGGCCCAGCATATCGTCATCCATGTGGGTTAAAATCAACCGACGAGGTTTGATTTCTTCAAGGTGGCCCCGAAGCGTTTCCAGGCACATGTGATAATCGACGTTTTTATCGTAGAAAAAACATTCAGCGATGAACACATCGGCGCCCGCTGCCGCCTTGGCCAAACCGTCCGACCAACCGCCATCGCCGGAATAGGTCAAAATTTTTCCGTCAACCGTGATACGCAACGCCAACGCCGGTCCCTCGCCGGCGCTGTGTGCGGCCTGATAGGGGGTGAGGGAAACCGGGCCAAAAGTCCAATCCTGTTCGACGTCATATTCTTCAAAATTAAGATCAAACCGCCAGTTACGAATTGATGCGCCCGGGTACAGGTTTTCGAGCGTCTCCATCACCCGTTGCTCGGTCGTTCGGGGACCGGCGATGGTCAGCGGGCGCTGGCGGTTAACGGAAGAATGCGCCTGCACCAGAAAAAACGGCACGCCGCCGAAGTGATCGCCGTGCAGGTGGCTCAGCATGATCATGTCGATAGAATTGGGATCGACGTCAAATTGACTAAACGCCACCAGCGACGTCGCCCCGCAATCAATCAAAAACCGCGTGCCGCCACCATCGACCATAAAACAGGTATTAAACCGCCCGCCCGAACCGAAGGCATCGCCGGAGCCGAGGAA
>JAZFSL010000287.1:0-8239 GCA_036446135.1 Rhodospirillales bacterium
AAATCGTGTCGGTTGTTTTCAGAGGCCGGTTTTGGCAAGCTGAGTACGGGGTCGCCCTTGAGCCGTGAAAGGTAGCGTCATGGACCCGTTGATTGTCATTATAGCCCTCATTGCCGTCTTCGTTCTGTGGGCCGTCGCCCTCTATAACCGCTTGGTCAAAAAGAAGAACATGGTCAAAGAAGGCTGGAGCGGCATCGATGTGCAACTCAAACGCCGGGCCAATCTGATCCCCAACCTGATCGAAACGGTCAAAGGCTACATGGAACACGAAAGTGACGTCCTGAAAAGCGTCACCGAATTGAGAACACGCTCCATGGGCGACGGAAAGCCCGGCGAACAGGGCGCCACGCAGGGATTGTTGGGGGCGGCACTGGGGAAATTGTTTGCCGTTGCCGAAAATTACCCCGACCTGAAAGCCGACAAAAACTTTCAGGAACTGCATGAGGCGCTTGAGAAAGTCGAAGAACAAATTCAACTGGCCCGGCGCTATTACAACGGCGCCGTCCGGGATTTGAACATCTTGATCGAATCATTCCCGTCGAACCTGGTCGCCAATCAGTTCAAGTTTGTCCAGGCGGAATTTTTCGAACTGGAAGATGCTGCTGATCGCGCCGTCCCCGAAATTTCCTTCGACTAAGAACGGGAACTCGTTTATGCGTTGGCTGTTCGGATTTTTTGTTTTTCTGGCGGCGATATCCTTCACGCCCCCGGCGCTGGCGGCATCCGAAGAAATCCTGTCGTTTAAAAGCGAGATCCACATCAACGCCGACGCCAGCCTTACGATCACCGAGACCATCACCGTCCGGGCGCTGGGCAAAAAAATCAAACGCGGCATCTACCGCGATTTTCCGACGACCTACAAAGACCGCTTCAACAACACGGTCCTGGTGCCGTTCAAGGTTCAACGCGTCACCCGTAACGGCCAGGACCTGAAGTATTGGGTCGAAAGCCGTGGCGACGGCAAACGGGTCTATATGGGCTCCAAAGACAAGCGCATCCGCCCTGACATCCACACCTTCGTTCTCAGCTACCGCACGGCGCGCCAGATCGGTTTTTTCAAGGACTACGATGAAATTTACTGGAACGTCACCGGCAACGACTGGGCGTTTCCCATCAAATCGGCCGAGGCCATCGTCATCATCCCACCGAAATCCCATGTCGTGCAGAAATCAGGCTACACCGGCAAGCCCGGCCGGCAAGGCAAGGGTTTTACCTCGTTTATCGACGCCAACGGATTCATCCATTTCAAGACCACATCGACGCTTAATCCCGGTGAAGGGCTGACCGTCGCCGTTGCCTGGCCGAAAGGCTTTCTCCCCGAACCGACGACGAGCGAGAAAGCCGCCCATGTTGTGCGCGATAATAATTCCGTCCTCGTCGGGTTGGTCGGTTTTCTGCTGGCGGCGGCCTATTATCTGTTTGCGTGGAACCGGGTCGGGCGTGACCCGGCTGGGGTCGCCGTCTTTCCCCAGTTCAAACCACCCGACGGCTTTTCACCCGCCGCCGTCAACTATCTGATGGGTATGGGCTACGATGACAAGGCCTTCGCCGCCGCCATCGTCAATATGGCGGTTAAAAGATATCTGAGGATCGAAGAAAGAGGTGGCGATTTCACCCTGACGCGGCTTAAGGGCGGCGAGAAGCCATTGTCATCGGGGGAAAAAATCATTTCGGAAAAATTGTTCCGCTATCATGCATCCGTCGAGTTGAAGCAGGAAAACCATAAACGTATTGGCGAGACCTTGAAGGCTTTCAAGAAGAAGCTGGAAGGCGAGCTTGAGAAAATCTATTTCAAGACCAACACCTATTATTTGATCCCCGGCGCTCTGCTGACCGTGCTGATGGTAATTGCCATGGGCTTTTCGTCCGGCAATCAGGATCAGGGCTTCATCGTCATTTTCATGTCCGTCTGGTTGTCCGGCTGGACCGCCGGCGTCTATGTCATCCTCAGGAAGGTGGTTCGGTCGTGGAAAGAGGTCTTGGGCGGGGGAGGTATCCTTGAGATCGTGCCGGCGGTCTTTATCTCCATGTTCTCCCTGCCCTTTATCGGCGGTGAGTTTGTCGGGCTGTACATGCTGTCGCAAGCGATGTCGATTGTCGCCGCAGCATTTATGCTCGCCACCATTTGCCTGATGGTTGTGTTCTATCAACTACTGAAGGCGCCCACCTTAAAAGGGCGGAAGATCATGGATGGGATCGAAGGCTTCAAATTGTATCTGTCGGTGGCGGAAAAAGACCGCCTTGAAGCCCTGCATCCGCCGCAAGAAACGCCGGAATTATTTGAGCGTTTTCTGCCCTTTGCCCTGGCCTTGGGTGTCGAACATCAATGGAGCGAGAATTTCGCCGACGTCCTTTTCGCCGCCGGGCAAAATTACCAGCCGGGTTGGTACGGCGGCCGCTCGTGGGACCGTCACGGCTTTTCCGATATGAGCGACAGCCTCGGTAATTCGCTGTCCAACTCGCTCAGCTCGTCAGCCCAGGCGCCCGGTTCCTCGTCAGGCAGTGGCGGTGGCGGTTTTTCCGGCGGCGGCGGCGGCGGTGGCGGCGGCGGCGGGTTTTAAAGGACCAGCGGACCGGCGCCCTTCAACACGGCATCGGCATCGGGTGTGTAAGCACCGTCGTCCTGGTGCAAAACCAGCCCATCAGATGTTCGGGTTTCACCTTTTTTGCCCTTTTTTGCCTGAATTAGGACGCGTTTAGCGTCTTTTCCGGGTTTTTTGGGCCAAAATGGGAAAATAATGATTTCTCCCGACCATTTTTCTTGCAGTCCCTTCACCACTTCCCCGACGCGGTCATATCGGTGAATGACGCTAAGGGTGCCGCCGTCGCGAACCATGGAAAGCAGAAACCGGAGCCAATCGACAAGTTTGGCGTCGCCTTCCACGGTGGCCCAGCGTTTTGCCAAATCCGGCGGCGGGTTGCCTTTGCCTTGCGCCAGATACGGCGGGTTAGCCATGACATGATCAAAACTGCCGGCAACAAGGCCGGTTGGAGGCGCAAGAATATCGCCCTCAAGAAAAGCCACCCGGTCGTCCAATTCGCTTTCCCGGGCGCTTTTGCAGGCAAGGGCCGCTAGATCGGCCTGACATTCCAGCCCCGTCACCCGCACGCCTTGAACGCGCGCCGCCAGGGCCAATGACGCCGCCCCGGTGCCGGCGCCGGAATCGAGCACCCTGTCGCCTGATTTTGCCGGTATGGCGGCGGCCAGCAGCACCGGGTCTATAGCGGCCCGGTAGCCGTTTGCCGGCTGCAGCAGGACCACCTGCCCGCCCAGCAGCGTATCACGGCTGACAGGTGTTTTAGGCAAGACTGTCGCCATTCTGGATTTTTTCTGCTTCTTCCAACACCCGTTTGGCCCGAACCATATCCCGGCTATTGACCATCACCCGGCGCGGGATGGCGGAAATGCTGCCCTCCATGACGCTGGTATGGGAATCCAGCACCACGGCATCGATATTTTCCCCGGAAAAGCGGGCCATCAGCCAGGATAAAAACACTGGATCATTACTGCGCACCAGTTCTTCCATCGTCGCGTCCTATTGCAAGAAACCTTTCCGGGCTTGACCCCCGGTACCCGGCGTTCCTATGATTCGTGGAAACATCGGGCCTATGCTCACCATTGAGCGCCTGAGCGTCAAGCAGCCATGGAGGATATCCGTTGGGTGTCGTTGTAAATCTGGAAGGTGGCCGGGGCCGAAAACCGTCCCTGGAACCGCTGATCGATCTAGTCTCTGATGACTTGATGGCGGTCAACGAGCTGATCCTACAGCGCATGGACAGCCCGGTGGCGCTGATCCCGCAACTGGCCGGCCACATCATTGCCGCCGGTGGCAAGCGGATGCGACCGGTTTTGACCCTGGCGGCGTCGCGCATGTGCGGCTACACCGGGACCCGGCATCTAGCGCTGGCAGCTTGCGTAGAATTCATCCATACGGCGACCTTGCTGCATGACGACGTGGTTGATGAAAGCGACCTCAGGCGCGGGCTGGCGTCGGCCAATGCGGTCTGGGGAAATAAGGCCAGCGTTCTTGTCGGGGATTTCCTGTTCAGCCGGTCTTTCGAATTAATGGTCGAGGACGGATCGCTCAACGTTTTGGCCATACTGTCCAATGCATCGGCCGTTATTGCCGAGGGCGAAGTGATGCAGCTTCTGACCAGCAACGACACGCAAACCAGCGAAACCGCCTATCTGGACGTGGTCAAGGCCAAGACTGCCCAGTTATTCGCCGCCGCCTGTCGGCTCGGCGCCGTCGTCGCCGACAGACCCCGGGTCGAGGATGAGGCGCTGGACACTTACGGCATGAACCTTGGCATTGCATTTCAGGTTATTGACGATGTTCTCGATTATTCAGCCAAGCAGACGACCTTGGGAAAATCCATCGGTGATGATTTCAAGGAAGGGAAAATCAGTCTGCCGGTGATTTTGGCCTTCCGCCGGGGCGATGATGGGGACCGGGCCTTCTGGCGCCGCACGCTGGAGGATCTGGAACAGAAGGAAGGCGACTTGGAGCATGCCATTCACTTGATGGCCAAACTCAATGCGCTCGACGATTCCATCGAACGGGCCAGGCATTATGGCTCCATTGCCCGTGACGCCCTTGGCATTTTCAAAGACGGCCCACACAAAAAAGCCTTTGGCGAACTGATCGATTTCTGCATTGAGCGCGCCTATTAAAGGCGATAAGACAAAATGCCTCTGGGTCAGTGACTATTGCCGGCGGACAGCAGAAAATCATCGAATTGCCGTCCGCCTGGTTGGAAGAACACGTCCTAAAAACGGACATGCAGTATCGTCCGTATTTATCTGAACAAATAGCCTAACCGGAACGGAGTGGACATTAGCGTTCTCGCTCCCCCTTCTTGCCCCCTTGGCGCATGGGCGTTATAACCGCCCTCGGTGACGGTGCCTTTTTCCTGATCATCGAATGCTAATAGTGAAAATGTCGGAGTGTGGCGCAGCCTGGTAGCGCACCTCGTTCGGGACGAGGGGGTCGGAGGTTCAAATCCTCTCACTCCGACCATTTTTCAGGGGGAATAACTTGCGCAACGCGATCATCGGCATCGTTATCGGCGTTGTCATTGGCGTTGTCGTCGGCGCCACGGTCGTCGCCCCAAGGCTGACCGCCAGCGAAGCAAAAAGATCCACCAGCATACGGGTCAAGGCGCCGGCAGCCCTGCCTCCTAACAAGCAGGTCCTGGACAAGACCGAGAAGCTTGCTCCGAAGGAACCCGCCAAAGAAGAAAAAGACGTCAAAGCCGCCAACAAGGAAGAACCGCCGGAAGCAGCCGTCAGCGAGGCAAAAATCCCTGCGCCGGAAACTGCGGAAAAAGCACCTTCCCCACTTGACAAGGCCAAGGCGCCAAAGCCCGACAAGGAAAAAAAGCCGGAAAGCCTAGACATGATGGCGGATTCCACCTCGCCCACTTCCACCGTCAAGGAACCGCCCGACGGCGGCCCGCCCGCACTGCATTGGAGAATGGCCAGCGCCTACGCCGGCGACCTTCCGCAACTGGGCATCATGGCCAAGAAGCTGGACCGCGATATCTGGCGGGTTTCCAACGGTAACCTTGAAATCAAATTTTTCGAGCCCGGTGCCCTGGTACCGCCATTGGAAATGTTCGACGCGGTTCGCTCAGGCGTCATTGAAGCCGCATTTTCCTCGCCGGGGTTCTGGGGCAACAAGTTACCCGCCCTGCAACTATTCGCCGCCGTTCCTTTCGGGCCTTCGGCAAAGGAATTTCTAGCCTGGATCTATTTCGGTGGCGGCCAGGCATTGTTTAACGAACTCTACCACGCCCAAGGCATTCACAGCCTTTTTTGCGGGATGATCGCGCCGGAGGCGTCGGGCTGGTTCCGCAAGCGCATCAGAACACTGGAAGACCTGAAGGGCCTGAAGATGCGGTTCTTCGGCCTTGGCGCCAAGGTTATGCGGAAGCTGGGTGTTGCCACGGCGCAATTAACATCCGGGGATATTTTTGTCGCTTTCGAGTCCGGCGATATTGACGCTGCGGAATTTTCTATGCCAGCCATTGATTTGAAACTTGGGCTTCACCGGATGGCGAAGAATTACTACTTCCCAGGCTGGCACCAGCCGACGACCCTTTTCGAATTGATGATCAACCAGGAAAAATGGGAGACGCTTTCCTCTTCGGCAAAAGCTCAGGTGGAAGCGGTTTGCGGCGACAACATCCGTTACGGGCTAGCCGAGGGCGAAGCCATACAATTCAAGGCCTTGAAAGAATTACAGAAAAATGGCGTCGTCCTGCGCCGCTGGCCAAGCGAAATCCTGGAAGCCCTGGAAACGGCATGGCAAGAAGTCGCCCGCGAAGAATCCAAGGCCAACAGAGGTTTCAAACGGGTGTGGAAATCTTTAAGCGCCTTTCGCAAGGAATATGAAATCTGGCGCGAACTTAACCTGCCGAATTAGGCTCAAGCGGCATCATCCTCACACCACTTGCCCGCCGCACGGCAAGGCAAGTACGGTTGGAGCAGTGAAAATTATTCCTCAGAAAGCCAAAAACCGTTCTTCATAGCCTGAAATCTCCATGTTCGAGTTCCAAGCTATTGAATCATACAATCGTTAATGGGTTCTGGCCCTAGGTAAAATTTTCAACCTGAAAGATAAAACTTCTCCAATCCGGCTTATAGTAACGGTTGCATGATTGTCCACATAACCATATATAGAGGCCTTGAAATTTTAATTCGTACAATGAACATCCACAATCCAAGAGGCTCCCCATGAAAAAAGAAATAATCGCCGCTGTTCTGTTGACCGTAGCCATGGCTTTTGCCGGCACCTCCGCCATGGCCGCCGGTGACGCCGCCAAAGGCAAAAAGGTTTTCAAAAAGTGCAAGTCTTGTCACACCGTCAAAAAAGGCGGCAAAAACAAGGTCGGGCCTAACCTTTTTGGTATTGTCGGCAAAAAAGCCGGTTCCGTTAAGGGTTACAAATATTCCAAAGCGATGAAAGCCAGCGGCATTACCTGGGACGACGCCAACCTAGACGGATTTTTGAAAAAACCGAGAAAGTTCATGAAAAAAACGAAAATGGGTTTTTCCGGTGTGAAGAAAGATAAGCAGCGCGCGAACGTAATTGCGTATTTGAAGTCGCTTAAATAAAAGCGCTTCACCGCGACAAATAAAAAAACGCCCTAGGCATAAGCCTGCGGCGTTTTTTTTGTGGGGTTTTGCCGGAGCCTACATCAGGCCCGCTTCCCGGTAGTATTTAACCGCCCCTGGATGTAAGGGTGCCGAAAGACCATTTTTAATCATTTCACTTTTTTTCAGGTACTTGAAGGCGGGATGAAGGGCCTTGAAGGCTTCGAAATTCGAGAACACCGCCTTCACAGCCGTATAAACCAATTCTTCAGGCAAGGACGCAACCGTAACCAGGGTAGCGGAAACCCCAAAGGTCTTCGCCTTGCTCAAATTACCCCGGTACATGCCTGCGGGAATGAAAGCATGCCGGTAATAGTCGTTTTCCCCGACCAGGCGGTCAATGGCCGGCCCGGTGACATCGATGACCAAGCTGTCGCACGATGAAGTCGCCTCCTTGATCGATTGAGACGGGTGGCCGACGGTAAAGACCATGGCGTCAATGACCCCGTCACATAGCGCCGCCGATTGGTCCCGAGATTCCAATTCCGTCGTGGCGTAAAAGTCAGCCTTGGTCCACCCGAATGCTTTCATGACAACTTCCATGGTTGCCCGTTGCCCGGAACCCGGATTGCCGATATTCACCCGCTTGCCCTTTAAATCCTGAAAAGTCCTGATGCCTGCGTCGGCCCGGGCAACGACGGTAAAAGGCTCTGAATGAAGTGAAAAAACAGACCTTAGATCTTTGAATGGCTTTTGCCCCTTGAACCGGGAAGTTCCCGCGAAGGAATGATATTGCCAGTCCGACTGAACAATCCCCAAATCCAGCTTTCCAATACGGATACTGTTGATATTAGCAACCGACCCGCCAGTGCTTTCAACGGAACAGCGGATGCCGTGGATTTTCCGGTCCTTGTTAACCAGAAGACAAATCGCACCACCCGTCGGGTAATAGACCCCGGTCACACCGCCTGTACCGATGGTAAATAATTCTTCGGCGCTACCGCCGGCGACAAAGCCCGGCCCACCATCGGCGCCGATAAGGGGGGGAAGAAGGGTTGCGCCGACAAAGGCGCCGACAACAAGACCCGCTAAACCGATTAGGACTGTACTTCGCAAGGAACACCACCTGACTACAGTGTT